>CAVCAD010000028.1:0-7207 GCA_963600145.1 Bacteroidaceae bacterium | reverse complement strand
GGTGATAGAACCGTTTTAGCTGTTTTAATAACACATTATCATTTTGATCATATAAGATCATTAGATAAATTAATTAATGAATATAATATTAAAGTATATGATTATAAAAATATTGGAGCTATTAAAATAAATGATTATGAAATAGATATTATTAAAACAAGTGGACATACAAGTGATTCTGTAAGTTATTATTTTAAAGATTATAGTGTTATGTTTACTGGAGATTTTTTATTTAAAGAAAGTATAGGTAGATGTGATTTTGAAAATAGTAGTATTGATGAAATGAATAAAAGTTTAAATTATATTAAAACTTTTAAACAAGATATAACTATTTTACCAGGTCATGGTGATAAAAGTAATTTAAAACATGAATTTAAATATAATTACTATTTGATAAGGGGGATATAATGCTCGCAGGTATTCTTGTTGAATATAAAATAAAAAAAGATGTTATTTTTGATTACTTAGTTCCAGATAATTTAAAAAATAAAATTAAAGTAGGAAGTAAAGTAATAGTACAAATTAATAGTAAAATTGTTGAAGGTTTTGTTATGTACTTTAAAAATGAATTAGATAGTTCTATTTCTTATAAAGAAATACTTAGTATAAAAGATGAAAATTTTTATATAAATGAAGAACTAATTGAACTTGGTAAATTTGTTAGTGAAAAGTATATGTGTTTAAGAATTACTGCATATCAATCTTTTTTACCTAAAGGATTTAAAGCATCTTATAAAAGTAAAGTTAATAGAAAAACAGAAAGTTATTTAATATTAAATGAAAATATTAATATAGAAGATTATATTCAAAATAATAAAAGAAAGAAAAAAGAAATAGAACTTATTAATATTATAAAAAATAAAAAAGAAGTACTTAAAAAAGATTATAATTGTTTAAGTTTAACTAATTTAATTAAAAATAATATTATATTAGTTAAAAATAAAAATATAAATAGAGAAGTAAATTATATTAAAGAAGAAAAAAAAGAAATAATATTAAATACAGAACAATTAAATGCATATAATAATATTTTAAATAGTAATAATAAAATATCTCTATTATATGGTGTTACAGGTAGTGGTAAAACAGAAGTTTATATTAAATTAATACATCATGCATTAAGTGAAAATAAAACATCTATTATGTTAGTTCCAGAGATTAGTTTAACTTTACAAATAGTATCTAGATTTAAAAATGAATTTAAAGATGATGTAGCTATCATACATTCAGGGTTATCTACAGGAGAAAAATATGATGAATATAATAAAATTTTTAATAATGAAGTAAAAGTTGTTATAGGTGCTAGAAGTGCTATTTTTTCTCCACTTAAAAATATAGGTTTAATTATAATAGATGAATGTCAAAGTTCAAGTTATAAACAAGATAATAATCCTAAATATAATGCTATTGATATAGCAATTAAAAGATGTGAATATCATAATTCTATTTGTGTACTTGGAAGTGCTACACCAACTTTAGAACAATATGCAAGAGCTCTAAAAGGAGTATATAATTTAGTAAAAATTAAAAACAAAGTAAATCAAAAAAATGTTGATATAGTTTTAGTTGATATGAATGATGAAATTAAAAAAAGAAACTTTGTTATTAGTAAGAAACTAGATCAAAAAATAAATGAATGTATAAATAATAAAAATCAAGTAATATTACTTCTTAATAGGCGTGGTTATTCTACATTTATAAGTTGTATTAATTGTGGTTATGTTTTTAAATGTCCAGAGTGTGATATCGCACTTACTTATCATAAAACTACAAATAATTTAAGATGCCATTATTGTGGATATATTACTAAAATGTCAAAAATATGTCCTCATTGTAAAGAAGAAGCCATAAAAGATTTAGGAATGGGTACTGAAAAATTAGAAAGTATAATAATTGAAAAATATAAAAATGCTAAAGTAGTTAGATTAGATACAGATACAACAAGTAAAAAAGGAAGTTTAGAAAAAATAATTTCTGATTTTAAAGAACATAAATATGATATTTTAATAGGTACTCAAATGGTTTCTAAAGGATTAAATTTTCCAGATGTAACTTTAGTTGGAATAGTAAATGCAGATATGACATTAAATATACCTGATTTTAGAAGTAGTGAAAGAACATTTGAACTTTTAATGCAAACATCAGGTAGAAGTGGTAGATTTCATAAAAATGGTGAAGTAATAATACAAACATATAATACAAATCATTATTGTTTTACTAGCTTAATTAAACAAGATTATGAATATTTTTTTAATATAGAAATGAATATTAGAAAAAAATTATCTTATCCACCATATTATTTTTTAACATCTTTAAAAATAAGTGGTAAAGATTTTGATACAGTTAGTAAAGAAAGTAATAATGCTAAAAAGTATTTAGAAACAAATTTATCTAATCAATTCATTGTAATAGGACCAGCACCATCAAGAATATTTATGTTTAATAAAATGTATAATTTTCAAATATTGATTAAATATAAAAAGATTGATAATTTATATAATGTTCTTAATGATTTAAAATTAAATTTATCTATTAAAAAAATTATATTAGATATTAATATAGAACCAATAAATTTGATTTAATTAATTATTTATAATAAAATTAAAAATAAGGAGAAGAAAATGAATAATATAAAAGATTTAAAAGTAGTCTTTATGGGTACACCTGATTTTGCTGTTGTAATACTTAAAGAATTAATTAAATTTACTAATGTAGTTTTAGTTGTAACACAACCTGATAAAGAGGTAGGAAGAAAAAAAGAATTAATGCCATCTAGTGTTAAAAAACTTGCTTTAAATAATAATATTCCTGTATTTACTCCTATAAAAATAAAAAATGAATATGAAGAAATATTTAAATATAATCCAGATATTATAATAACATGTGCTTATGGACAAATAATTCCAAAAGAAGTTTTAGATTATCCAAAATATAAATGCATAAATGTACATGCTAGTTTGCTTCCAAAGTTAAGAGGAGGAGCACCTATACATAGAGCAATTATAAATGGTTTAGATGAAACTGGAATAACTATAATGTATATGAATGAAAAAATGGATGAAGGAGATATTATATCTCAAAGTAAAATAAATATAGAAAAAACAGATAATGTAGGTATTTTACATGATAAACTAGCTATTTCTGGAAGTGAATTATTAATTCAAACTTTACCTCTTATTATTAATAAAAAAATAAAACCTATTAAACAAGATGAAAGTAAAGCAACTTATGGTTATATAATAAAAAGAGAAGATGAACATATAAATTTTAATAATAATTCTAAAGATGTATATAATCAAATAAGAGGTCTTTATCCTTTTCCAACAGCTTATGCTGTATTAGATGATGTAGAAGTTAAAATACTAGAGGCTTATATAGGAGATGAAACAAAGGAAAAACCATCTATAATAACAAATGTATATAAAAATGGTATTGCTGTTTCTACTAAAGATAGAGAAATTATTATAACTAAATTAAAAATATCAGGTAAGAAAGAAATGTCTGCTTGTGATTATGTAAATGGAAAAAAGAAAGAAAATTTAATAGGGAAGGAACTTAAATGAAAAAAGTTATAGATGTAATTACTGATTATTGTAAAGAAAAGAAAGAAAGTTTAATTAAATTATTAATTTGTATATTATTTTTTTCTTTTGTATTAATTTTTACTAGAGATAATAAAGATGAAATAGTAAATGATTTAAGTAAAATAAAAAATGAAATAGATGTAGAAGAAGAGTCTGTTTTAGAAGAAACACTTGAAAATGAAGAATATTATATAGAATTATTAAATAATTTATCTAATAATAATTTTGATTTAGTTTTAAAAATAACTAAAGATAAAGAGAATAAAGTATTAGCTGTTTCAAGACAAACTTTAAATAAAGAAGTTTTATATATAAAAGAAAATAATAATGAAGAATATTATTATAAAAATAATGAAGATTTTTATAAACTTGAAAATGAAAATTTAGTTATGACAAATTATGTAGATATATTTAAATATGAAATAGATATGTTTTATGATATGAATAATTTAGTAAATTTATTAACTGATTTAGATAGAGCATCATTATATTTAGAAGATGAAGATAGTTATTATAAATATAAATTTAAATTAAGTGATATATTAAATTATTATAATTCATTGCATACATCTAGTATTGAAACTGAAGATAATGATGTACTTATATGTTATGTATATTTTTATAATAATATAAATAAAGTAAGTTTTGATTTAACTTCATTTTATAATTTAATTTATAATACAGATTATAAAAATGTAGAATATGAATTTACTTTTTCAAATGTAAATACAGTTGATTTATCAGAAATAGATGATTTAGTATAATAGTTAAATTACTTTTAAAAAGTAATTTTTTTTATGCTTAAAAAATATAATTTAATATAAGGAGGATATATGAAATATATTAAAAAGAATTTATTATTTATTTTAACATTATTATCAATAATAATAGGTATTATATTAGGAATTATATTTAAAGAAAAAATACTTATTATAAAACCATTAGGTGAGTTATTTTTAAATATGTTATATACAATAGTTGTTCCACTTGTTTTTTTATCAGTATGTAGTAGTGCTGCGAACATGAAAAGTTTAAAAAGTGTTAGTAAAATATTAAAAACAAGTTTAAAAGTATTTGTTAGTACAAGTTTAATTTCAGCTATATTTATGTTATTTATACTTTTAATATTTAATCCAGTATCAAATGGTATTATACTTGAAAATATAGAAGTAGAAAAAACTACATTTTTATCTACAATAGTAAATGCAATAAGTGTAAATGATTTTAATAATCTTTTATCAAGAAATCATATTTTACCTATTATAATTTTTGCATTATTTCTTGGTATAGGTATTAATGTTGTTGAAAAAGATGAAAATAAAGTTATAAGTGAAAGTTTAGTAAAATTAACAAAAGTAATGATGCTTTTAATAAAATGGATAATGTATTATGCCCCTATTGGACTTATGGCGTATTTTGCTAGTTTAGTTGGTGAATATGGGCCTGAAATTATGGGAAGTTATGCTAAATGCATATTAATTTATTATTTAGCATGTATACTTTATTTTCTAATATTTTATACAATATATGCTTACAAAGCTGGTGGGAAAGAAGGAATTTTAAAATTTTATAAAAATATATTTCCATCAGTCTTAGTTTCATTTGGTACTCAAAGTTCTCTTGCTACACTTCCATCAAACGTTAATGCTGCTAAAAAGATGAAAATAGATAAAGAAGTAAGTGATTTTGTACTACCACTTGGCTCAACTATGCATATGGAAGGAAGTAGTATGTCAACAGTACTTAAAATATTTTTCTTACTTGGATTATTTTCTTCTTCAATAAGTGCATTTAGTTTTATAATTTCAATTTTAGTTTTATCAGTGTTATGTGGTGCTTTAATGGCAGGAATACCTGGTGGAGGAATGGTCATAGAATTATTAATTGTCAGTGTATATAATTTTCCTTCATCAGCTTTTATGATAATTTCAACTATTGCTTGGTTAATAGACCCACCTGCAACTGTAATAAATGCAGTAGGTGATGTTACATCACTTATGTTAATAGATAGTGAACTTAAAAAAGAATAATTCACTTTTTTAAACACTCTTGCATAGTTTATTGTTAGGGGGGCATATGACTAATTATAAAGAAATTGTTACAAAAGCTGTAATTGGTAAGGGTAAAAAAATCTTTAAAAATAAGTATGAAATAATTACAGAAGAAACAGTAGATACTGTGCTTGGATGCTGGGTAATAAATCATAATATGATAGGTGTTAATAATAATGGTAGTGTTGCTATAAAAGGAAATTATGATGTTAATATTTGGTATAGTTATGATAATAATACAAAAACTAAAGTTGCAATTAAAAATGTTAGTTATGAAGAACTTGTAAATGTTAAATTAAAAGAAGAATCAACTCTTACTGATCAATCAGAAATATTAATTAAAAGTTTAAAAAATCCTACATGCACATTTGCTAGCAATGAAAATAATATAATAAGTTTTGAAATAGAAAAAGAACTTGGAATAGAAATTATAGGAGATACTAAAGTAAAAATTGCTATTTTTTCAGATGATGATGACTATGATTTAATAGAAGATATAACTGATGAAAATCTTAACTCACTTAATAATATTGATAATGAAATAACTGAAAATTACATAAAAGAAAAATAATATAAAAAAGCGAATAATTATTTATTAATCGCTTTTTAAATTTTTAATAAATGAGTTATTGTTAATTTTTCTTTTATAGACAATCATACTTATTTTATTGTATAATAATAACAATAAAAGAGGTTGATTTAAGTGAATGATATTAATATGATTATAGATAAAATCAATTCTTCAAACGATACTCAGATTTTGATTAATTTTTTGTATGGTAATAATACTATTAAAACTAAAAAATATCTTTTATATAATATAGATGATTCAATTAAAATAGATTGTTTATTACTAGGCATTGATGAAATATATTCTAAAATGATTATATCATCACTTCATAGTGATTTAGATAAAATAAAATATATATATTTACTTAGTGATTATGATAAATTTGAAATTATTTCTAAATTTATTTCTGATAAAGATAAGATAAATAGTTTAGTGTTTTTATGTGACCAATACTGGAAAGATTTGATATTATTTTCACTTAAAGATTATGATTTAAGAAAAAAGAATATTATTAATATTGAAAATGATAATATAAAAATTAATTTATTAAATGAATTTGATATATTAACTAAAATAAAAAATTTAAATACAATTAAAAATATAAATGCGAGAAAAGAATTTTTACTTAAATTATTAAATATAGAAGATGAAAAACTAATTAATATTGAACATATAGATGAAGAATATATATCTTCTTTTGCAAGTATTTATAATATAAGTGAAAATAGTTTAAAGAAATTAATTAATAGATTTAGTGTTGAAGTTCTTTTATATTTAGATACTAATTTAAAAGAATTACTTAAATATGGTGAAAAAGAATTTGATAGATTTTTAAAAATATTTGATGAATCTAATTTTGATTTATCAAAAGAAGAACTTAATAATATTTGTTTTTCTATAGAATATTATAGATTTAATATTAATACAGATAGTATTTATAAAAAATTTTTATGTTATTTAGAATTAAATGATAGTAAAAAATTCTTAGATGAGTATAATAA
>CAVCAD010000027.1:0-2177 GCA_963600145.1 Bacteroidaceae bacterium | reverse complement strand
CTTCAGGGGGTTTTGGTTGAATACACTCTCACCTTTAAAAAATCGTAAGAGTAATTCTCATAGTAGCATAACTACTATGTAAATAAAGTTTAACTTTTTTTTAATACTTTGTCAAATTATATTTTATAAATTTACATTATGGTATACATTACTAACATCTTCTAAATCATTTAACATAGAAAGTAATCTTTTAAATTGTTCTTTTCTTTCATCGCTAAGTGTTACCATATCTTTAGCATACCAACCTATTTCATCAATTTCAAAATTTATTCCAGGTTTCATTTCTTCTAAAACTTGTTTTATTTTTGTTAAATTTGTAGGTTCTGAATATATTATAGTAACATCTCCATCTACTTCAATATCTTTTACATCTAGTTCATTTTCAAATAATACATCCATGATTTCTTCTTCATCAACATCTTTTACTCCAACAGCACATAAATTATCATACATGAATGAAACAGCTCCTTTTTCTGCCATTTTACCCCCACATTTATTAAATGCTGTTTTTACTTCACTTATAGTCCTATTATTATTATCAGTTAACGCTTTTACTATCAAAGAACTTCCCTCAGGTCCATATGCTTCATAAAATATTGCTTGATAATCCTCAGTAGATCCCTTTTTTGCTTTTTCAATATTTCTATTTATAACATCAGCTGGAACTTGTTCCTTTTTTGCTTTTTCAATTACTCTTCTAAGAGCATCATTTGAAACAGGGTCAGGATTCGCTTTAGCAGCTTGATATATCTCCTTTGCATAAATAGAATATAATTTTGATTTATATGCTGCAGTTTTAGCCATTGCAGCGGCTCTTACTTCATGGGCTCTTCCCATACTAACACTTCCTTCTTTAATCTAATTTTAAAATTTCTTTACATATTATACCATATAACGGGTATGTGTCAAAATCTGATAATATAAATTTATTAATAAAATCTTCACTATCCTCTTTTGCTTTCATCAAAATTTTCAAATCTCTTTTAACATCAGCAATTTTAAAAATATTACTACCACTTTGTTTTATACCAAAAATATCTCCTTCTCCTCTAAGTTCATAATCCTTTTCTGTTATATAAAAACCATCATTACTTTCA
Organism: Bacteroidaceae bacterium; assembly: GCA_963600145.1. GTDB lineage: Bacteria > Bacillota_I > Bacilli_A > RF39 > UBA660 > CAVCAD01. The sequence continues at coordinate 1,080 of CAVCAD010000027.1, read as the reverse complement.
GAAAGTATTTTTAGTCTTTCTTTATCATTATTTCCAATTAAAACACATTTACAATCATAATCATTTCTTCCGATTCTTCCTCTTAATTGATGCAAAGTAGCAAGTCCAAACCTTTCTGCATTAAATATCACCATCATAGTTGCATTTTTAACATCTACTCCTACCTCTACTACTGTTGTACTAATCAAAACTTTAATTTTACCAAGTTTAAAATCATTCATAATTTGTTCTTTTTCTTTTTTTAGAAGTTTACCATGTAAAACACTAATATTAATTTTATTATTAAAAGCAATATCCATTTTTCTTTTTATATCAATTACTGTATTTAAATTTATATTCTCTCCTTCTTCTATTAAAGGACATATCACATATATTTGATGACCTTTTATAATTTCATCTCTCATTAACATTAAAACATCCTTAATTTCCGTTTCAGTCTTAATTATAGTTTCAATATCTTTTCTATTTCCAGGTTTCTGTTTAATATAAGAAATATCCATATCACCATATAATGTAAGAGCAAATGTCCTTGGTATAGGTGTTGCTGACATATATAAAGTATCAACTAATTTTCCTTTATTTCTTAAAGCTTTCCTTTGATTCACTCCAAACCTATGTTGTTCATCTGTTATAACTAATCCTAATTTTTCAAATTCAACATTTTCAGAAAGTAAAGCATGTGTTCCAATTATTAAATCTATTTTATTAGATTTTAAATCAGAATATATTTCATTTTTTTCTTTCTTTTTAGTACTACCTATAAGTAATCTAACATTAATATTTAAACCTTTCATCAAAGATAAAATATTATTATAATGCTGCTCTGCTAAAATTTCAGTTGGAGCCATAAAAGCACTTTGATATCCGCTTAAATAATTTATATAACAAGCTATAATAGCTATTACAGTTTTACCACTACCAACATCTCCTTGAATCATTCTGTTCATTCTCTTATTACTAGTTAAATCATTAAATATTTCTTTAACACATAACTCTTGGTCATTTGTTAATTTAAATGGTAATTTATCAATAAAATTTTCTACCATTTTATAATCAATATTTCTATTAATATTTTTAGAA
>CAVCAD010000026.1:0-3385 GCA_963600145.1 Bacteroidaceae bacterium | reverse complement strand
GTTTGTTTCTTTTAAAAAGAAGAAGTTTATTACTTCTTCTGATATTATTTCATTAATTCTCTCATTGTTCTAATCATTTGTGCTGTATATCCAGTTTCATTATCATACCATGCAACTACTTTTATTAGGTTTCCATCTATTACTTTAGTTAATAAACCATCAACTAAAGCTCCACATGTTTCACCAATAATATCAGAACTTACTATAGGTGCATTAGTATATTTAATTGTTTCATTTTGATTTGATTTAAACATTTCATTTACTTCTTCTTCAGTTGTTGTTTTCTCTACTAATACTGTTACATCAATTAGTGAACCATCTCCAACAGGTACTCTAAATGCTGTACCATCTAATAATCCATTTATTTCAGGTATTACTTTTCCAATTTGAGTTGCAGCACCTGTAGAAGTTGGAACTATATTAAGAGAAGCTGCTCTTCCGCGTCTACTTTCTATTCCTTTTTTATGAGGTATATCAAGTGTTTCTTGGTCATTTGTAATAGCATGTACTGTAGACATAAATCCTTTTTTAACTACATAATTTTTGTTAAGTAAATTCATAACTGGTGCTAAGCAATTTGTAGTACAACTTGCAGCAGATATAATTTTATCTTCGCTATTTAATACTTCATGATTAACATTATAAACTACTGTTTTAGCATCATCTTTCGCAGGAGCACTTATTATAACTTTTTTTGCTCCAGCATCAATATGTGCTTGACATTTTTCTTTTGATGTAAATACTCCTGTACATTCTAAAACTACATCAACATCTAATTTTTTCCATGGTAATTTTGATGGATCTGACTCAGAGAATACACTTATTTTTTTTGAATCTATCTCTAAGTAATCATCACCATATGATACTTTTTGAGGTGACTTTCTATGTACAGAATCATATTTATATAAATATGCAAGCTGTAATGGATCAGTTAAATCATTAACTGCTACTACCTCCATATCTTCTTCCTCACTAATAAGTCTTAGTGCCTTTCTACCTATTCTTCCAAAACCATTAATTGCTACTTTTATCATTATTATCTCTCCTCCTATTCAAAGTAACTAAATCCTACAAATTCTCTTAAAATGCTTGTATTTGGTATATAATTTTCTGCGACCGCAAAGAAACATTTTAAGAAATTAATTAATCTTGTAGCTTCTTCATAAACCTCGGAATCACTATTTATTGAATATAAAAGTGGTTCTGCATATGTTTTAAGTACACCTATTTCATATATAGATGCAGTATTATATACTATATCAGCATCATTTTGAAAAGGAAATACATATTTTTCTTCACCATTCCTAACACTAACCCAATTTTTAAGTGTTGCTTCAGCATTATAACCTCTATGAGCATTATCTCTAACTATTCTTCTAAGAAGTCTCATGTCTACTGTAGAAATATGATTATGTCTATCTAGTGAAAGTGGTGTAAATGGACTAGCATATATTTTAAATTTATTTTTTCTATCTATTGATTTTGTTAAATTTTCATTTAATGTATGCAATCCTTCTATTATAATTATCATATTTTTTTCTAATTTAACTGGTGGTTTTTTATACTCTTTCTTTCCTGTTATAAAATTAAATGTTGGCATTTTAATTTCTTCATAATTTATTAATTTCTTTAAATCTGAATTAAATAGTGCAATATCTATAGCATCTAAACATTCAAAATTATAATTACCTTTTTCATCTTTAGGCGAGTCTTTTCTTTCTTTAAAATAATCATCTGTAGATATTGTCATAGAAGATATATTTTTAGATTTTAAATATAAAGCAAGTTTCCTAGATGATGTAGTCTTACCAGAACATGAAGGTCCTCCAATTAATACTATTTTTAAATCTTTTTTTCTTTTTAATATTTCATCAGTAATATCTAATAATTTTTCATTTTGTATTATTTCATTTAATTGTATAAATTCAGCTATTTTACCATCAGAAATAATTTTATTTAAATCACTAACATAACTAACATTTAATGCTTTAATCTTCTCATTATAATCTTTAAATACTCCAAGTATTTTATCTCTAGAAATGTACTTAGGTATTTTTTTATCATTATCTGGATATTGTAATAATATTCCTTTTTCATCTATTAAAGTTAAATCAAAATATTTAAGTATTCCTGTACTAGATGGCATTATACTATAAAAGTAATTATAATAATTTAAAAGTTCATACATTGTAACAAATTCATTTGTCATTTGAGTATAACTCATTACTTTTTCATCTTCTTTTATAGATTTATAATATTCTATTACATCTGTTCTTAATGCAGTAATTTTATTTATATTAATATCTCTATTAACAATTTCTTTCATTTTATCTTTTATTTTATTTACTATATCTTGTGTAATAGGCATATTTAATTCTAATTCAGTATACATACCTTTATCCAAAGAATGTTCTATTTTAACTAAAGTATTATTACCAAATAATTCTTTAATAGCAACTATATAAACAAACTTAAGCCCACTTCTATATATCATCCTACCCGGTTTAGACATAATATCAACAAATTTAATCTTAGAATCTTCTTTAATTCTAGTATTACTTTCACATATATGTCCATTAATATTAACAGCTATTATGTCTTCACTAATATTTAAAGTTTTAATTATATCACTAATCTCAGATCCATTTCTTACCATTAATGAACTTCCATCTTCAAAAGTTAATTTAACATCGTTTTTCATTTCATCCCTCTTTATCTTAATATCATTTTAACAAAAAATATATTATTTGTGAATAAAATATTGATATTTTACTAAATATATTAACAGGTGATATAAAATAATAATACCAACTGTTTTAGAAAATAAAAATAATAATGAAAAATATTTCGATATATATTCAAGATTACTTTCAGAAAATATAATATTTATTAGTGGTGAAATTAATGATGATAAAGCAAATCTAGTAATAGCCGAATTACTTTATTTATCTTCAATGAATAATAATGATATAATGCTTTACATTAATTCTCCTGGTGGTAGTGTTTCAGCTGGTCTTGCAATATACGATACAATGAATTATATTAAAAATGATGTTTGTACAATAGGAATTGGTATGTGTGCATCAATGGGTGCTTTAATATTATCAAGCGGTACTAAAGGTAAAAGATATGCACTTTCTAATACAAAAATTATGATTCATCAACCTCTTGGAGGTGCCAAAGGAAAAGCAAGTGATATACAAATACTAGCAAATGAAATTAATAAAACAAAATTAAATATAATTGATATACTTTCAAAAAATACTAAAAAAAGTAAAAATAAAATACAAAAAGATATAGAAAAAGATTATTATATGACATCTTTAGAAGCAAAAAATTATAATCTTATAGATAAAATAATTTAATTTAAATATCTATTATAAGC
>CAVCAD010000025.1:0-5791 GCA_963600145.1 Bacteroidaceae bacterium | reverse complement strand
ATTTTTTGGTAATAAAAAATTAGTTATTATAAATGATGCTTCTTTTTTACAAGTAAAAGAAAAAAATAAACTTGAAGATATTATTATAAATACTAATGATATTGATATAATACTTATATGTAATGGTAAATTAAGTGATAAAAATGGACTTGTTAATTATTTAAAAAAGAATAATTTAATAATAGAGTTTTTAAAATTAACAAAGTATAATATGGAAAATCAAATAAGAAAAGATTTTGAACTTGATAATTATAATATAGATAATTTTACTATAAAAGAAATAATAAAAATATGTGGTAGTGAATATTTAGTTATTTCAAATGAAATAGAAAAATTAAAAATATATAAAATAAATGATAAAAAAATAACTATAGATGATGTACATTTAATTGTATCAAATAATAATGAAGATATTATTTATAAATTTGTTGATGCTATTAACGAGAAAAATACTAAGCAAATTGTTGATTATTATAATATATTAATTTCTGAAAATAATGATCCTTTATATTTAATTAGTATGCTTGCTAGTAATTTTAGGTTATTACTTCAAATTAAATTATTATTAGAAGATAATAAAAAGATACAAGAAATAGAAAAAATACTTTCTGTTAATAAATATAGATTAGATATTATGGTTAAAAAAAGTTATAAATTAACTAAAGAAGAATTAATTAATTCATTAAGTAATTTATTTGATTTAGAATATGAAATAAAATCAGGTACTCAAGATAAAAATAGTTTAATATTAATATTTTTACTTTCTAACTATAGTTAATAAATTTATTTACTATAAGTTAACTTTTTAAATGCAAAATTTGCATTTATTTTTAAATATGGTATAATTCTAGTGCTAGGTAAGGAGTGTTATATGAAAGTAATATTTTTAACTGATGTAAAAGGTCAGGGAAAAAAGGATGAAATTAAGGAAGTAAAAGATGGTTATGCTACATATTTAATTAATAATAAATACTGCGTACCTATGAATGATAAAAATGTTTCAGTGTTGAAGTCTAATATTAAAAAAAGAGAAGAAGAAAATAAAAATATTAAAAATGAAGCAATAATTCAAAAAGAAAAACTTGAAAAAATTGAATTATCATTTGATGTTATAGTTGGTGCTAGTGGTAAGTTATTTGGAAATATTTCAAGTAAACAAATTAGTGATGAGCTTAAGAAACAAGGTTTTAATATTGATAAAAAGAATATTTCATTTAAAGATGATGCTAATACTTTAGGTATACATTATGTAATTGTTAAACTTCATCAAGAAGTATTTGCTAAAGTAAAGGTTATTTTAAAAGAGAGGTAGTTATGGCTGTATCAAAAGAACCTCAAAATTTAGATGCTGAAATTAGTGTACTTGGAAGTGCTTTTATTTCAAATGATGGACTTAGCAAAGTAGTAGAAGAATTGCATGAAGATATTTTTTATAATGAAGCAAATAAGAAAATATTTAGTGTAATTAAAGATTTACATACAAAAAATATTCCTATTGATTCAACTAGTGTTACTAATGAACTAGAGAAAAGAAAAGAACTTTCTTTAGTTGGTGGTATTGAATATATAAGTGATATTATAAATAGTGTTGCTACTACTGCATATTTAGAGAATCATATTAAGATTATTAATGAAAAATATATACTTAGAAAATTAATAGAAAAATCTACAGCTATTATTAAATCATGTTATGATGAAAAAGATGATGTAGATGATATAGTTGAAAATGCTGAGAAAGAGATTTTAAGTGTAAATACTGATTCACTTGGTAAAGAAATGAAAAATATTCAAACTATTTTACCACTTGTTCAGTCAGATGTTGAAGCTTTAGCTAAGGACCAGTCTGGTGTTATTGGAGTTCCTACAGGCTTTTATGGACTTGATGATATTCTTCATGGTCTTCATAAAAATGAACTTATAATTATTGCTGGTCGACCTGGTGGTGGTAAATCTGCTTTTGCATTAAATATAGGGACTAATGCGGCTTTGAAGTCTGGAAAAACAATAGCTATGTTTTCACTTGAAATGTCAGCAGAGGAACTAGTTAAGAGAATGTTCTCATCTATTGGTGGAATAGAAGGAGATTCTATTAAGACTGGTAAAATGTCTCATAATGATTGGAAAAGATTTAGTGAAGCAGAAAGCGAACTAGCAGATGCTAAAATATATATTGATGATACATCTTCAATAACAGTTTCAGAAATCAAAAGAAAATCTAGAAGACTTGCAAATAGCAAAGATGGTTTAGATTTAATAATTGTCGATTATTTACAACTTTTATCAAGTACAACAAAATATAATGGAAACAGAGTTCAAGAAGTAACAGAAATATCAAGAGATTTAAAAAAACTTGCTATGGATTTAGAAGTTCCCGTAATAGCACTAGCACAACTTTCAAGAAGTAGTGAACAAAGAAAAGGTGAAGATAAAAGACCAAAATTAAGTGATTTAAGAGAATCTGGAAGTATTGAACAAGATGCAGACGTTGTAATATTTATATATAGTGATTTTTATAGTAATTTAGATATGGCTTCTATTGAAACTGAAATAATAGTTGCAAAACACAGAAGTGGTAGAACAGACAAATTTAATTTGCTATTTGAAAAAAATAAAGGGTGTTTTAAAAATTATATGAAAAGTGAGGAAGATTAATAAATGGATAAAAAAAGTATAGTGAATGGAGTATTATTTTCTATTCTTATGACTTCGTTTATATTTTTAGTAGGTTTTACAAATGATAAAAAATTAAGTGTTCCTAAGGAATTATATCAAGTGTATGTTGAAGGTAAACTTGTTGGCGTTATTGAAAGTGAAGATGAATTATACAAAATGATAGATAATGAACAAGAAGAATTAAAAGATGAATATAATGTTGATAAGATATATCCACCAAATACTTTAGAAACAAATAAAGTTATTACTTATGATACTGATGTTAATACTACTAAACAGGTATATGATGTAATTAAAGAAACAGAACCTTTTACAGTAGCGGGATATCAAGTAACTATTAATTATAATGAAGAAGGCAAGGACCCAGTAGTTTTTAATATATTAAGACAAGAAGACTTTGAAGAAGCTGTTATGAATACTGCGAAAGCTTTTATTGATGAAAATGAATTAGATGCATATTTAAATGATAAACAAGAAGAAATTGATAAAGAAGGTAATATAATAAATAACATTAAAATTAAAGAAGATGTTACAATTAAGAAAACATATTTACCTACTGATTCTACAATTTATACAAATGTTGATGATATAAATAGATTTTTATTGTTTGGAAATAATCAAGAATCACAAAAATATACTGTAAAAATGGGAGATACAATTGCTTCTGTTGCTAATCAAACAAGTTTGAATGTAAGTGAGTTTTTGATAGTTAACCCAGATATAGTTAGTGAAAATGCTTTATTATTTCCAGGGCAAGAGGTAAATATTGAACTTATTAATCCGATAATTACAATTTCACTTGAAAGAACTGTTATTGAAAATAAGACAGTCGCACATGAAACAATAGTTGAATATGATAATAGTATTTCATATGGTATAACAAATATAAAACAATCTGGTTCAGATGGAATTGCTAAAGCTGAGTATTTGTATACAGAGGAAAATGGAGAAATAACTTCTGTTGAAAATATTTCTACTGAAACTATTGTTGAAGCAGTAGATGAAATTATAGTTAAAGGTGGAAACAAAGTTATTTATGTTGGAGATTCAAGTTATTGGGCATGGCCAACACTACAACCATATGTTATTACTTCTCTTCGTGAGTGGCGTTGGGGAAGATGGCACGCAGGTATTGATATCGCTGGTCTTCCAACTGGTTCACCAATATTTGCTATACAAAGTGGTACTGTAGTTACATCTGTTACAAACTTTGGAACAACTGGATATGGAAATTACGTTGTAATTGACCATCATAATGGATATTATTCATTATATGCACACATGTATGATACACCTTATGTTCAAGTAGGAGATGAGGTAAGTAAAGGTGATGTTATAGGTGGAATGGGTTCAACCGGTTATTCAACAGGAACACACCTTCACTTTGAGGTTCATACATCATGGCCACTTAGAATTGGTACTACAGAAATTGACCCAAGGGAAATATACCAATAAAATGAAAATAGTAGTTTTAGGTAGTGGCTCTGATGGTAATTCTACATTATTAGAAATAGGTAAAGTCAAAATTTTAATTGATTGTGGCTTTACCTATAGTACCTTAGAAAAAAAATTAAATGAAATAAATGTAAGCCCAAAAGACATTGATTATATATTAATAACTCATGACCATGGTGATCATATAAATGGTCTTAAAACATTCTTAAAAAGAAATCATCCTATTTTATGTATAAGTAAAATACTAGAAGAGTATTCTTTAGGATATGAATATAATAATACTAAGTATTATGAGGATGAATTTTTAATAGAAAATATTTTTATAAAAACTTTACCAACTAGTCATGATGCTCATGATTCATATGGATTTTTAATTGAACATAGTAATGAAAGCTTAGTATATGTAACAGATACTGGTTATATACATGAAAGAAATTTAGAAGTTATTAAAAATAAAAAATATTATTTGATTGAAAGTAATCATGATGTTGAAATGCTTATGAATGGAAGATATCCTCTTTATTTACAAAAGAGAATACTTAGTAATAAAGGACATTTATCTAATGAAATAACAGGTATGTATTTATCAAAAATAATTGGACCTAATACAAAGAAAATAGTACTTTGTCATTTAAGTAAAGATAATAACACTAAAGAAATATGTTTAAGTACTATTTATAATTTTATAAAAGATTTTAATAAAGAAAATATTTTAGTAGCAACTCAAGATGAACTTCTAGAGGTAGATAAATGATTAAAATAATATGTGTTGGTAAATTAAAAGAGAAATATCTTATAGATATGATAAATGATTATTATAATAGAATAAAAAAGTATGTAAAGATAGAAATTATAGAAATAAAAGATACTAATATAGAAGAAGAAAGTAAAATTATTTTAAATAAAATTAAAAATGATTATATTATTTTACTTGATAGACTTGGAAAAGAATATTCTTCTTTAGATTTAAAAGATAAAATTTTATCACTTCAAAATTATTCTAGAAAAGATATATCATTTGTTATTGGTTCAAGTATGGGAGTAAGTGAAAAAGTAAAAACTATATCAGATGAAATAATATCATTTTCACATTTAACTTTCCCACATGGTCTTTTTAGAGCAATTCTTCTTGAACAAATATATAGAAGTTTTAAATTAATTAATAATGAAACTTACCATAAATAATTAAAAATCTAATATATTTTAGTATGAATATATTAGATTTTTTTTGGTGTATAGTAATTATTCTTATTATAATAGTATCTCTTTATTTAAATAAAATAATATGTTATGAAAATTATAAAGTAATATTTAAATTAAAAGATATATTAAAAAAAGATAAATCAAATTTATGTTTTTCTTTAGCAGCTAAAATAGGTGTGGGTTCTTTTATAGGAACCGCAGCTTCTATAATAACTTGTGGTTATGGAGTAATAATTTGGATTTATTTATTTATGTTATTAACATCATCAATTAATTATATGGAAGCATATTTTGGTAATAAATATAAAGTAAAAGTAAATAATGAATATATTACTGGACCTTATTTTATTATGAAATATGGATTAAAAAAAGATATATTAAGTAAAATATTAATGTTTATATTTATTTTATCTTATTCAATTGTATTTATTATTGTACAATCAAATACTATATATAATAT
>CAVCAD010000024.1:0-2894 GCA_963600145.1 Bacteroidaceae bacterium | reverse complement strand
ATTTTAAATATAATAATTTTGAAAGATATAAAGAATATAAATTAAATAATCCTGAATATGATATTAATACTATAGTTATGTATACAAATATTGGTATTGATAATGATTTTTATACAAATATACAAACTATTGAAAATCCAGATGATATGTCAGTTCTTGTTAATAAATATTATGGTTTGCCTAGTGGTTGGAATGCTAGCAATTTAGTAGAGGTTTCTTCAAATTACTCATATAATGGGCAAAAATTAAATGTGACTGCTGCTGATGCATTAACTAAAATGATGGATGATATGAGAGAACTAGGATATACTATTTGGTTAGTATCTGGTTATAGAAGTGAAGATTACCAATATGGTTTATACAATTATTACGTAAGAACACAAACACAGGCTGTTGCTGATAGAACTTCTGCTAGACCAAACCATAGTGAACATCAAACAGGTCTTGCTGCTGATATTTCAAATATTCAATATGCAATTGAACATTTTGCTAATACAGAAGAATATGAATGGCTTCAAGAAAATGCTCATAAATATGGTTTTATTGAAAGATATCCAAAAGATAAAGAATTTATAACTGGATATGACTATGAACCTTGGCATTATAGATATTTAGGTGTAGATATTGCTACTCAAATATATAATGAAAAAATAACATATGAAGAATATGCTATTAAATATTTAAATCAATAATTAAAAAAGCTTAAATTTAAGCTTTTTTATTATATTAAATTTTCTTTATTAATTTTTTTATGAATTTTTTATTTGAAAGTTCATTCAAATTATTAATCGTTATAAAATCATCACTTTTTTTATTTGAAAATTTTACTCCTATACCACCTGCTTTTTCCCATTCATATAAATTTGAATTAAAATCATCAACTAATATTGCTGATTTTGCACTTACAACTTCATTTTTTTTAAATTCCCTAGGAACGCTTATTATAGGTATATTTAAGTTATGATTTCTAATATAATTATTTTTAGCAATTACTTCACTTTGTGAATTTACTGAAGTTAAAATAGATAAATCATATATATTAGTCATTTGTAATTTTTTAATAATTTCAACTGAATTATTAATTTGATTTATATCATTTAATAATTTAAACCAATTTAATTCTTTATAAAATTTTGTTACTTTTTCATCATCTTTTAAATCAATATTAAGTTCTTTCATCATATTATAAGTTACTGTTATACTATCAACAATAACTCCATCAAAATCTAAATATAAATTCATTTTTACTCCTTTTAATTTATTTCTATAGTTTTTAAAAATTTAAGTTAAATAAATTTCATAATTTTATTTTATCAAATCATCTATATTTAGTCTATTATTATATTATTTCTATTTTTTATTTATATCAAATGAATCAACATTAACTTTAAGTTCAAATAAATTTTTATTACCTTTATTATCCTCTAATATTAATGTTGTTTCTCCAGTTCTAATAAATTCAGCATTAACAACATACTCACCTATTTCTTCTACATATATAATATAGACATTTCCTAATTTGCTATCTTCCATATAAACTTTATAACTATCATCAAAAGATATATCAAAACTATCATTGCTTATTAAGACTGATGTTTTATATTTATACTTAAATGAAAATGCTAATAGCGATGAAACAATTATAATTAAAATACTTATTACTAAACCAGTAATTTTTATTTTTTTGTTTTCAAATATATATATAGGATATATTAATAATGTTATTAAGCAAAACATTATTGTAATTAAATGATATGGAAAATTATAAATAAATTCTTTTAAATAGTTATAATAATGTATTCCTAAAAATAATAATATAGGAAGTAAAATCAATAAACACCACCATTTATCTTTTTTCATTTGATATCCAATATATCCCATTGGAATAGTAGCTAGTGTCCAAGCAAACCAATAATTATAATATCTAAATATTTCAAATTTTTCATTACTAAATGGAGCCTGTATTAAATACACAAGTGGTTGGCTTATTAAAAAAAATATAAAACATTTTAAAGCTGACTCTTTAGCTGATTTACTATTCATTATAATTATAATTCCAAACAAAATCCATATTTCAAATGATACTGTTATATCGTGAAATGATGTATATTTTAGCGATGGAAATAATGCCATAATCGCGGTATAGACGCCAGCTATAACAGCAAATAATATAAGTTTTATCCAAGATAAATTAATATCTTTAAATAATTTTTTATTTTTCACAATAATCTCCTTTTTAACAATTTATTACTTCTTTTAAATATCTTTAATACTCATTTTTTACTATATTAATTAATTCTTTATATCTAATTACTAACTACGAAACAATAACAAGTTATTTATATATTACTATTATAACATATCTTTTATTTTGCTTAATAATTCATCTATAAATAACTATTCATTTACTTTATTTATAAAACTATATTTTTTACAAATATCTTTTAAAGACATTCCACTTATATACATCTTTTCTATCTAATATTATATATCTATCATAAAATAGATTATTTTCTATAAAATTTACATTATTATACTGCATCATATATTTTTTTATTAACTTGCTATTTATATTTTAGGACATAATAATAATTATTTTATCTATTTTCTAGTTCCAAATGATTTTATTTTTTCTAAAGCATTTTTAGGAACATCACTTTCAGTAACAACTGTAGTACCAAGTGTTATTGATTTGCTAGTATTTACTTTAATATAAGTTCCAGGTTTATAATAATTTTCAGCAGTTCCTTTTTGCTTAAAAGAAACTTCTTTTTCTTCACCATCTTCATTATAACCAATAAGATTATATTCTTTACCTTTTTCTTGTTTTACTCCACTTGCATCAACTAACCAAGAATCCTCATTTTTTTCATCTAAAGGTATTTGTGTATAAT
>CAVCAD010000023.1:0-5746 GCA_963600145.1 Bacteroidaceae bacterium | reverse complement strand
TATAATTACTATACTATCTTCTCCTGATTTTATTAAAATTCTTTCTACATCGTTAAAATGAATTCCATTTAATTCTTTTATTATTTTATTAATTTCAGGTTTAACTAATTTACATTCATTTATATTAACTATATTATTAGATTGTTTTTCATAAAGACCAATTTTTTTATTATAATGAAGAATAATTTTATTTCTATATCCAACATAATCTTTAGGACTAATAATATCAACATTATTTATATTAAATAAATTTTTAAAAACGTCTCTCTTAATATTAATTTCATCTTCATATTTAATATTTAGATAATTACATCCTCCACAATTTTTATATTTACAAATAGACTTTGTTCTAATAGGGCTTTCTTTTAATATTTCTTTTACTTTTACATCTATTATATTTTTATTTTCCTTTATTATTTCTACTTTTAAAATATCTCCAATATATGTATTAGGAATAAATGCTATTTTATTATTGTTATACCCAATGCCTTTTCCAGTATTATCATATTTTTTAATTTCTATAGTTATCTCATTCATAATTATTATTATAATTTTATTTACACAAAATGTGAAGAGCCGTTGAAAAAAAATATCTATTAGTTTATAATTAGATAATAGAAAAGGTGATTGGTTAGTGTATATATTTGTTGAAATTATTACTTTAGTACTTGGTTTTGTATTGCTTATTAAATGTACAGACTTATTTGTTGATTGTTTGTCTTCAATAGCAATTAATTTTAATATGTCTAAAATGGCTATTGCTTTAACAATCGCAGCGTTTGGTACTTGTATACCTGAACTAGCCATATCATTTCACAGTATAAGTGCTAATAATGGAAGCATGGCTATATCTAATATTTTAGGAAGTAATGTTATAAATATATTATTAATTATAGGTCTTGCTTGTACATTTTATCCAGTAAAAATTAAAAGTGATACAATTAAAAAAGAAGTTCCTTACTTACTTGCTATTACAACAGTATTTGCTTTTCAATTAATAAATAATATTTACTTTGCAAGAGATAACATTGTTTTAACTCGTGTTAATGGTATATTACTTTTACTAATATTTATGCTATTTGTTAATTATACAATTCAATTAATTAAAAAAAGTCATAAATCATTTATTAAAGAAAAACCAAAATATTCATTAGGTATCTCAATAATATTATCAATATTAAGTATGTTAGGAATAATTTATGGTAGTGATATAGTAGTTGACCTTTCTACAGAAATTGCTAGAAATTTAAAAGTTAGTGAAAAATTAATAACAATGACTATAATTGTTATTGGTACATCTTTACCAGAAATGATAATGACAATTGTATCTGCTAAAAAGAAAGAATTTGATATGTCTATAGGTAATATAATAGGAACAAATATATTTAATATAGGAATTGTTCTTGGTCTTCCAATAACATTTTATGGTCAAATATCTTCTGTTGATTTCTGTGTTGTTGATGTTTTAGCTTTGTTAGTTGCTGCTTTTTCTCTTTACATATTTGCTAAAAGTGATAAAAAAATTACTAGAAGAGAAGGCATATCAATGATATTCTTATTTTTAATATATTATATTTATTTGTTCTTACAATAAAAATGTAATCAAAAAACAGACATTATTGTCTGTTTTTTTATAATTAATTTTCTTTTTTCTTAGTATTTACTTTATCTTTTATTAATTCTTCTATTTCTTCTTTGGTTAATGTTTCTTTTTCTATAAGTGTACTTGCAAGTAAATCAACTAATTTTTTATTTTTAGAAAGTATTTCTTTTGCATTTTTATAACATTCACCTATTATTTTTCTTACTTCATTATCAATTTCTAAAGCAACAGCATCTGAGAAATTCTTATTTTTAGTATAATCCCTTCCAAGAAATACATCTTCGCTTGTATGTTCTAATTGAATAGGACCAAGTTCACTCATTCCATACTCTGTAACCATAGCTCTTGCTATCTTAGTTGCTTTTTTAAAATCATCTGATGCTCCAGTACTTATTTCTTTTAAGAACAATTCTTCACTAGCTCTTCCAGATAATAATGTAGTTATTCTTTGAAGTAATTCTTCTTTAGTACTTACTAACATTCTTTCTTCCTTAGGCATTAATTGTGTATATCCTCCAGCCATACCTCTTGGAATAATAGTAATTTTATGAACTTCTTCACCATTTGGAAGAATTATTCCGCTAACTGCATGCCCAGCTTCATGATATGAAACAATTTTTTTCTCATAATCATTTACTTTTCTACTTGTTTTAGCAGGTCCCATCATTACTCTATCACTTGCTTCATCTATTTCATCAATTGTAATAGCGTTTTTATTTCTTCTTACAGCTAATAATGCTGCTTCATTCATTAAATTCTCTAAATCAGCACCAGAATATCCTGGAGTTCTTTCAGCTATTCTTTTTAAATTAACATTCTTATCTAAAACTTTATGTTTAGCATGTACATTTAATATTTCTTCTCTTTCTCTTACATCTGGTAAATTAACAGTTACTTGTCTATCAAAACGTCCTGGTCTTAATAAAGCAGGGTCTAAAACATCTGGTCTATTAGTAGCTGCTATTATAATGATACCTTCATTTGCACCAAAGCCATCCATTTCAGTAAGTAATTGGTTCAAAGTTTGTTCTCTTTCATCATGTCCACCGCCTAAACCAGTTCCTCTTTGTCTTCCTACTGCATCTATTTCATCTATAAAGATTAAACATGGAGCTGTTTGTTTTGCTTGCTTAAACATATCTCTAACTCTGCTAGCACCAACACCAACAAATAACTCAACAAAATCACTACCACTTATATAATAAAATGGCACTTTAGCTTCACCAGCAACAGCTCTTGCAAGCAATGTTTTACCTGTTCCTGGAGGACCAACCAATAATACACCTTTTGGAATTCTTGCACCTAATTTTTGAAATTTTTTTGGATTTTTTAAAAAGTCTATTAATTCTTTTACTTCTTCTTTTTCTTCTTTTAAACCAGCAACACTATCAAATGTAGTTTTTCCTTCTTCACTTAACTTCGCTTTGCTTCTACCAAAATCAAATGTTCCTTTTCCATTATTTCCAAGTTTAGTAAAGAAATAAAACATTGCTGCAAGTAATAAAATTGTAGGAACTACATTAATTAAAATATTAAGTATTGAACTATTTTCTGGATTTGTATTAGTTTTCACACTTAATTGTTGTTCTTCACAATTAGATAATATATCATTAACAACATAATCTGAAAGTGGAGCAATCAATTTAAAGCTTTCATTTTCTGCATAACTATCAAGTTTTCCTGTAAGTTCATAAACTCCCGCACTACTTTTAGGGGTTATTTCTAAACTCTCAACCTTTTCTTCTTTTAACGCACTAATAAATTCATTATAGCTTATTTCATTAACTTTTATTCCCATATCATTAAAGAATAATAAAGTTATAGCTATAACAACTAACAATAATATATATGGTCCAAAACCTTTTGCTGTATTTACTTTCTTTTTCATATTTCCTCCTTTTTAATAATACCTAAGTATTATATCATACTCTTCATTAATTTCTTTGTCAAACTTTGACTTCTTAAGACCGGGTATCCAAACAATTTTATCTTCTGCATCACATACAATTGGCCAGCTGTCTCTATCATCCATTGATATTTTATGTTCTATAAATATATCATTGACTTTTTTCCTTCCAAGCATATTTTTAACATATATTTTATCCCCATCTCTTCTAGTCCTTACATATAATGGTAATTTAACACTTTTACTATTTAATCTTGTACAATAATTATTAGTCCAATCACATTTATCTATCATTTCAATATTTTTACCATTAGGTAAATTTGCTACTTTAATTAATTCTATTTCATATACATCATTAACATTATCATCAACCACAAACTTTATTTCATCATAACTCTTTTTAACACATACATTATTTGGAAGATGAATAATACTATTTGCTTTTTTTGAATTAAATAAATTTAATATTAATTCAACATGACTATCAGTAATAAACATAAGATCATCATTATACATATTTTCTAATATTTTATAAATTATCCCTGTTTGTATTAAATCATCTAATTTAATAAATTCTTGTATATTAATACTATCAACATAATGCAACTTTTTAAGTGCTTTTTCAATTTCTTTATCTATATAATTATTATATTTAATTAAAACATTACTATACTTTATAAATTTTAAATGAACATTTTTATCTTCACTTTTTAGAAAAGGAAGTACTTTTTTTCTATATCTATTTCTAGTATAAACATCTTTTTCATTTGAAGAATCTATTACATAAGGTATATTATTTAATTTATCATATTCAAGTAAATAATCTTTTGTATAAAACATTAAAGGTCTAATAAGATTATAATTTTTATGTTTAGATTTTTTTGAAAAGCCAGAATATCCTTTTAAAGTAGAACCTCTAACAATTCTCATTAATATAGTTTCAATTAAATCATCACCATGATGTGCTGTAAATAAGTATGAAGAATTATATTTTTTCATTATTTCTTCAAAAAATTCATATCGAATACTTCTTGCTTCATTATGAAAATTATCATCACCATACTTTTTTATTTTCATGGCTTCAAAACAAACTCCATTATTATTACAATATTCATGTAAGAATTTTTCTTCATTATCACTTTCTTTTCTCACATTATGATTAACGTGTGCACATACAATAAATATATTAAGTTCTTTTTTTATATTTATAAGTAAGTTTAATAATGCCATAGAATCTGGTCCACCAGATATTGCTGCGACAACCACATCATTATATTTTATATTGCATTCATTAACTATAAAATCATATGCTTCTTTCATTTAATACCTCAGTACTTATTTTAACAAATCATAAATAAATAAACAATAGTAAGCATATTTGATTTTATTATTTTTTTTCATCTTATATTTGGTGTCCCATTATACTTTTGATCATTCATCCATATTTTCATAACTAATTTATGTGGTAATATTTTAGTAAGAATTTTTTGAAAATTATTAATAAATCCATAACATGATACATCTTTATTACTATATAAATCTTTAATTGCTTTATTTACAACATTTTTAGCATCATACATTACTGTATATTTTATTACTACTTCTTTTTTATCTTTTATTATAGCTTTGTCAAAGAAATTAGTTTTTGTCCAAAATGGTGTTACTGCAAGAACATGTATTTTTCTATATTTTAATTCTTGATTTAATGCTCTAGAATATGAAAGAACAAATGCTTTAGTTGAAGCATAGCAATTAATATATGGAATTGGTTGAAAAGCTGCACAAGAAGCAACATTTAAAATTTTACTATTTTCTTTCATATAAGGTAAACTATAATCTACCATAGTAATATATGCTTTTATATTTAAATCTACCATATTTAATTTTATATCTAAATTAATATTTTCTGAGTGGTCAAATATACCAAAACCAGCATTATTCATTAATATTAAAATATTTGGTTTTTCTTCTTCTAATTTTATCTTATATTTATATATATCCTCTTTATTTGTTAAATCAATACAAAAAGTTTTTACTATATCATACTCATTTTTAAGTTCATTTAATTTTTCTTGATTATAATCAAGTACCCATATTTCATTAATTCTATTACTTTCTTTTATTTGTATTTGCTTTAAAAATTCTTTTCCTATACCTGATGCAGCACCAGTAATAACAACAATATTTTTCATATAATCTCCTTTTTATTTATAATAATTCTACCATATATATAATTT
>CAVCAD010000022.1:0-9026 GCA_963600145.1 Bacteroidaceae bacterium | reverse complement strand
GAATTTATTCATATTAATAAACCATCTAGTTATATATTAGATAATATAAATAATAATAGCAATTATCATGTTAAACATATTGAATTAATTAAAGATAAATGTATGATTTTAGAAACTAATTTTTATTATTATCCTATTGTTAAATTACTTTCATATTCAGATGTTTATAAAGATTTAACATTTATTGATGAAAATTCAGAAAGTTATATATTATATAATAATTTTAATAAAAATAATTATAAAAAAATAAGAAAATCACTTATAAAAAAGTGATTATTTTATTTTTTTCTTATATTTTACACCAAGTTCTCTTTGATTTTGAATTAAATTATTAGAACAAATGATTATTGGATAAATAGTATGAATATTTTTTGTACCTATTTCAGTAACAACCTCAACTGTATTAGTTTCATTATTTCCTATAACCCCTATTATTTTATTAAACTGTACATGATAAGTATCAATTAAAGATGATGTTGATGTCGGAGTCATATTTTCTATACATGATTTAACTTCATAAAATAATTCGTTAGTAGAAACACCTTCTTTAAAAAAAGAAATATTTCTATCAGTTGCTTCTTCAGATGAATGTTTCATTATATGACTAATTGCTGCTTTATCACTATAATTTACTACTTGATTTTCAAAATAATTATCTGTTTTAATATTTGTTATATTACCTAGTTTATAATCAATATAAAACTTTACTCTTCTATATTCTTTTACTACTTTATCATTAACTGTAGTATCAACATATTTTAAATATTCTCTAGCATCAACAAAATTATTATTATTAATTAATATTGGTAAAAGTCTTTTATATGCTATCGCAGATAATGATTTGTCTATTTCAAAACTAGTTTTAATTAAAGTTTTATAACCCTTCTCAAGTTGCTTTTTATCAAGGTTTTCTACCTTTTCAAGTAATAATAATTTTTCATACCATATTCTTCCTGAAAGAATATCATCCTTAGTATCAATAGAAGTAAGTATATTAAAAAGACTTTTTATATTTGCATTTGGATTTAATTTTTTAGTAATTTGATACTTTACTAATTTTGCTTCACCAGCTACTTTAGAATTATTTTCAATAAGCTTTTCACAAACTTTACTTGCTCTTTGTAAGTAAGCTGGATCACTAAAAGTTGACAATAGTCTTGCATACGCTATTGATACAACATCAATATCTTGATTTTTACAATATAATTTTCTTAGTTGTTTATATTTTTCACTAATATCAGTCATTTTATTTATTTTATCCAGTTCAGCAAAAACTGAATCATTTACAAAATTCATAATTAAAACCCCCATATCTATGGGTAAATTATATCAAAAAAAACGGTGTTTGTCAAACATATGTTCACTACTATAGGATAAATGTGCTAAGCTTTACAAGCGAAATTACATTACTGACATTTTTGAAAGTTTTTTGTATATACTTACTACTTTTTTTTAGCATTAATAAAGAGAAGAAAATTTTTAATTTTTCTTCTCTTTACTTATACTTGAATTTATTTAATTTAATGACATTAAATATTTATCAATACTTTTACTAATATCTAAGAAACTATATTCTTCAGTTAAATTTTTAAATAAACTAATTTTGTCAAATTCCTTTGAACAATAAAATTCTTTTGAAAAATATGATATAAATCTTAACTTTTCTTCATATGCAGAAGACTTAAATTCATCAAATAATTCCTTTACTTCTTT
Organism: Bacteroidaceae bacterium; assembly: GCA_963600145.1. Lineage (GTDB taxonomy): Bacteria > Bacillota_I > Bacilli_A > RF39 > UBA660 > CAVCAD01. The sequence goes on along the minus strand of CAVCAD010000022.1, from coordinate 7,313 downwards.
TTCCATCTTTACATTTTGAATTATTAAATCAGATCCCTTAACTATTTTTTCACCAGTAATGTAATTTGACATAATATATAGGTAATATAAAACCTCATAAGAATTTACAAAGCCTATCTCTTCTGGCATAAAACTTTTACCACCATTAATTATTTTTCCTTCGTTCCAATATTCATAAATTATTGCTCCTAACAATAGCTTATCATTAATATTTAACCTTCCATATTTTTCTAACATATTTCCTCCTATCACTATGCTTTTAGAGTCATTATATTCAAATCTAAATTAATATGAATTAAATTATCTTATGTAGAACTAAACTAAATATTTCATATTAAAATAAGGATTAATAAAATTACTCTATAAAAATATTTACTTATTTTTAATATTGGTATTAAAATACTACCGTAATTTAATACCAGGAATTATTAATGCTAAAATCATTGTAATATCTAGTTAGCACTTTGTCAACTGGTTTTTTATATTTCTTTCATAATTATAAACTAAAAAAGTGAACTAAGTCACTTTTTATATTTTCTTTTTTATAATTAATGTTGCGATAATACCAAGACCAGTTATTAAACAAACTACATTAAGTATAGAAGCAACTACTGGAATTAAAGTTAATAATTTTACGGTAAATACACCTATTAATATTTCTAAATACATATTACTATTTTTCTTTAATAATTTAGTTAATATTAATTTACCAACTAGTATAGATGAAATACCAAAAGATAAATATATAAATAAGATATATAGAAGTAAAAGTATTAAAGCAAGTGGAATACCTAAAACAGTTATCATAAGTAATATTACTGCGATTGGAGTACAAACAAGAGCAATTAATCCTGATAAAGCATATTTAGATATTTTTTCATTTATTTCTTTTGGAAGTTTTTCATAAAGTTTTGGGAATAAGCTAAATATAATTATTAAAACAACAGATAAAGAAATACCACTTCTTATTTTACTATAAAATCTTTGCACTGGCATTTCATCTTCATCTATTATTTCACTATCATCAGAAATTTCATAAGTTTTTACAATATTTAAACTTGCATTTTCTATTCCTTTTGTTACTACATTATCATTATATTTTAAATCACCTAAAATTGTTACATTTTCACCAAAATTAATTTCAGATGCTGCGATATAAGCATTACCAAAAATAGTTACATTATTTAAATATAAAGATGTAGCTGTAACAAATAAATTTCCATTAATATTAGTATTAATATAAACTTGATTACCTGCTAAATAGGCATCTCTATTTATATTAGATTCACTAGATAAATTAATACTATTGCCTACTGCAAATAAATCATAAAATATAGTAGAGTTAATATCAACATTGTTAGCAAAATATACTCCATAATCATCATATGATGAAATATTAAGTTCATTACCAAGTGCAAAATGTATACCTTCTATTGTTCCATAAGTTTTAATGTATTTTCCTATTGAAAATAAATTATGTTTAATATCATATGCTTCAAAATTAATATCATCATCTACATTAAAATATGTATCTTCATATTCATCATATGCACTAATTAATATTTCTTCTGTTTCATATTCATCTTCAATTTCTTCTTCAGCATTTACTAAATAGAAATTTGGTAAAAGTAAAATTACCATTAAAATTATTAAAAATTTCCCTTTTTTCATTTCCATCCTCCTAATAAAATTATATTATTATTTTTATATAAAATCAATAATATTTAAGCACTAAAAAAAGAAATAGTTTTCCTATTTCTTATATGCTAATTCACCCATTTGACTTGTAGGAACAAATCCAGGTTTAGCACTTATTACATCTTTAATACGATTAACAATAGTAGCACAAGTAAGTTCTACAGTATTAGGTCTTGTAACAACAAATGTAGTATCAGGATTACCAAATACAGTCCATTCATTTTTATCACAATCTTCTTTTGAATATACTTTGCCAATACATTCACTTTCAATAGTTATACCTTCTCTAGTTTCAGTTGTAACAACAGCACTCATTCCAGTTGCCATACCTTTTTTTACAGTCATATTTAATGTTTTACTTTCAATATCTTCACTTGCGATTTGAGGAACACATTTTTGTGTTTGACTTAGTACATGTAATCCTAATTTATCACATAACCAACCATTAGTATTCCACATATAACTTGGTAAATATGTGCCACTATTAATTAAATTTTTTCTTTCTTCATCACTAATACGATCAACACTAGCTATTTCCTTATCAAACTCTTCTAAGCTTAAACCTGCTCCATGTGCTTTAGCTAAAGCAATCCCATAATCCTCAACATTATATGATGAAGAACCTTTTATTTTAGTAATGTTATGTGTAGCACCAGCTAAAGTAGTTACTAAATTACCCCAAAAAGCATCTTGGTACCCACTTGCAGTAATAGTACAATTATTTTCTTTAGCAAGATTATCAATTAATTCTGTTACTTTTGGATTAGAATTCATTGGATAAAATGCTTCTTCACATGTAGTAATAGCATTTACACCACATTTAGCACAAGTAACTAAAACATCTTTAACATCATTAATTAAACTCATTGTTGTTACAATAGCAATATCAGGTTTTAATGTATTAAGTAATTCTTCTAAACTATCTAAATTTGACACTTTAACTTTTGTTTCATTAATACCTATAATACTACCAGCATCTAATCCAATAACATTAGGATTAATATCAACCGCCCCTACTAATTCATAGCCAGCTTCAATAGCAAATTTCATTGTATAAACACTCATTTTGCCACATCCAATTTGAATAAATTTTATTTTTTCCATTATTTATTTTTTCCTTTCTTTTGTAGATATATTTTATAATATCTACTATTGTATTTATTTTAACAATTATTATCTTTAAAATAAATATTTTATTTATATTTTTCTTTTAATCTTTTAATTTCTTCTTTGTAATTATCTTTTACTAAATAATCTACAAATGAATAATCTTTAATATAATGCTCTTTTATATTTTCTTTATTCATATCTATCATTATTATTTTAATTAAATTATCTAATTTTAATTCATCTATTTTCTTTATTAAAGTTGCTGCATTATTTTCTTTCATTTCATCATCAACAAATATAAAATCATATTCATTATTTATTAATTTATCAATAGCATCTTCTATATACATTACTGATGAAACAACAAAATTATTATATTTTAATTGTGATGATATTTTATGTAATTCTTTATAATTATCATCTAATAATAATACTCTCTTTTTATTAGATATTTTACTTGCTAATTTATTAATTTCTCTATCATTTTTTTCTTTTTTAATTAATTGATTTAATATAACAGTAAATGTAGTACTATTTTCATCATTTTTTATTAAAAAAGTACCATTTAATAAATCAATTAATTTTTTAATTGTATAATAATCAATATTAATAGTTTCTAATTCTTCTAATTTTTTATCATTAAGTTCAATATTACTACTTAATATATTATTAATATCTATTAATGACATATTTAAAGATGTATTAGAAACATTTATAATTAATCTACATACATCACTTTTAACTATATATGATATATCTAAATCAACTGTACTATCATTAGTAGCACCATTTAATATAAGAGAACATATAACTTGTTTTAGTTTTAATTGATCACCATATAATTTATCAGGTATTGTATTAGCAATACTATATTTAAAATGAGTATTATTTTTAAATTTATTTTTAACAATATGAATTATTTCATCAAATAAACTATATATATCATATGATGATACATAAAATTTAACATTATTTTTATCAATTGTAGATACATTAAGTACATCATCTATTGTATTTATTAAATTATTTGATGATTGACAAATTTTATTTAAATTTTCATCTTTTATATTAATATCATTAGAAGATAATGCATTTTCTCCATATGATTTTATTTTTTTTACTGGTATTCTTATATCTTCAGTTATACTAAATAATATATTAGTTTTTTCTTCTATACCAGTTTCTGCTAATTCTCTATTTTTATTATATTCTTCAAGCATTTTTAAATCAGGATTTTCAATTGTAAAAAACATAACTAATACTACAAGCGATAATACATTTGAATATATACTAAATAGTGGATCAATCGTTCTAATGAACATAGCACATACCATTAAAAATAATAATAAATATAATGGTATATATTTTTCATAAGTATTATTTTTAAAATTTTTAAATGAAATTATACTCATTAATATAATATATATACCAACACCCGTAAATAATATATTTGAAGCTGTTCCAGATGAATTTGACATACCAGTTGTTTGATTATAAAAGATTTCTACATCACTAAAGAATATTAATAATATTAAAGTTATATCAAAAACTATACAAAATATATTTTTTATTTTATTTAAATTATTTTTTTCTTCTTTAGAAATAAAACAAATAGAAAAAATATATTTAAATAAAATAGTAAACCAAATTATATAAATTGAATATAATATTTTATTTAATATTTGATATTGTAATAAATTACTATCAACATCAACTATATGGGCTAAAATACAAATACTTGAATAAATAAATGATTCAATTAACCCTACAATAACTAATCTAGAATAATATGACATTTCTTCTGTTTTTATTCTTTTTTTACTAAAAAATATTAGAAAAACTGTTAATGATATAACAAAAGAACAAATTGGAAAGAAAACATTGGTGTACTTTGATAACATAAAATATACCTCCTGTTATTGTGTTAATTTTATCATAAAGATTTATTTTTTTAAATGATATTGATATATTTTTTCTAATTTCCTTGAATTTTCTGTTGGTAATAATTTATTATCATTTGAATAAGATATATCATTTATATGATTAAATAAATAAAATTCTAAAGAAGAACCAAATATACCACTTCGTTCTGCATTTATATCAATACCTGCATTTTTTAAATTATTATTACTTGCTTTTAAAAAATTAATATATGCTTGATTATTAATAGAATTTCTATTAATTAGTCCATTTTCTTCCATTAAATTCCACTTAGTAGTAGAAATCCAATCGACATATTGATTAAGCTTATCTTGAAGATTATCATTTTCATTAACATAAATTGGATTACCATATCTTATTTTTACTAACTTAATTCTTTCAGTTTCATCTAATTTACTTTCATCATAATAATATTCCATAACAACAGGTATAATTGGTTTTTTACTTTTTTTAGCAATATCTACTACACCATATCTAATTGGAAGCATTAACTTATTTGGTGATAAATTCCATGCTGATTCTGGGAAAATAGTTATACTTTTATTATTAAGAAGTAGCCTAATCATTTCTGATTTTGCATTATTCATGCTTTCTTTATTAGTTTTATCAACAAAATATACTCCATTAATTTTTAAAATATTTTTATAAAAATCAGATAAAACAATTGAATTAAGAAGAACTGTATGATTTAAATTAGAAGCAATAAAATTAACATGATCCATTTTTGACTGGTGAGTAAAAGCATATACTGCATTTAAACCTTTAATATCACAAGAATACTTTATATCTAAATCATATAAAGAAAATTTAGTTAAAATACTTTTAACAATTGGATTAATTTTAGGACATATAGTTAAAGTACCTAAAGATAAACCTTGATGATTAGTAGATAACAAATATTCACGTAGTTGATTTAAATATATTATATGTTCCTTATCAGAAAGTTTTTGTTCTTCTTTAAATGGTAAAATATAAAAATCATTATTCATAAATAAACATCCCCAAACTTAAGAATTCATACTTAAAGATTGTATCACAAAATAAAAAAGTATGTAAATGTTATTAGCAAATATCATATTTTTTAAACTTTATAATACATTTGATTTTTACTAGTTGGTTTATCAGGAATTGTTAATGCTATTATTCCCTCTTTTATTGCAGGATCAAGATATGTTTTCCTTAAAGTCTCTTTTGATTTAATACCCAATTTATTCATTATTTCATTTGCAGTCATTGGAACATTATATTTCATAACACTTTGCAGTTTATTAATGTTAATTCCTGTTTCAGTAATTGGAGCAGTGCTTGTTCTAATTGTTTCATCTAGAACTTTATCAATCATTTTTAGCATAAATTCTACAAATTCAGTAGAATCTCCATTATGATTACAATTATTAATCACTTTATAATAATCATCTTGAAATTTATGAATTTGTGTTTCAATAGGCAAGTATTCAAAAATTTTTTTCCATTTAGATAGTATAATATTTTGCCATAGTCTCGCAGTTCTTCCATTTCCATTTGAAAAAGGATGTATAAAAACAAACTCATAATGAAATACAGATGATAATATTAATGGATGAATTTCTTTCTTATTTTTTTCCATCCAAACAAATAATTGTTCCATTAATTCGGAAACTTTTTCAGGTGGAGGACATACATGAATACAATTCCCTTTTTCATCAAATACTCCTTCATTTCCTTTTCTAAATTCACCAGATTCATCAACTGTTAAATATGTCATAACTCCATGAACTTTTTTTAAATCTTTTATAAAGTATGCATCTACACTATTAATCATTTCATATGCATTATACGCATTTTTTACTTCTTGTATTTCTTTTTTTGGACCTATAACAGTTTTGCCAGCAATTACATCTTTAACTTGCCCTAAAGATAATGAATTTGCTTCAATTGCTAAAGATGAATGAATAGACTTAATTCTGTTATTTTTTCTTAATACTGGCATTTTATTAAAATTAGTATAATTATCTAGTTTACCAATCTTTTCCATTATATTAGAAACATAATCTAACATTTTATTTGTAATTGTAAATGGTGGCACATAATTAACCATTAAAATCACCTCTTTTTTATATGTATTATTATACTACAATCGTATTTTTCAATCAACACATCTTGCTTAATTCTTGCTTAATTCTTACATAAAAAAATTGAAATATTTCATTTCAATCTTTAAATTATATTATTAAGTAATTACTTTCTATCCCCAGATTTGATTGCGGCTTGTACCACGGCTCCGTTTGGAATGCTTTGATTTTTTTTCAACTAATTGACTTAATGTTTTTTCTTTTAAATTTTTTTGCAGAAAAATAGGACTCTATCCTAAAATAGACCCCTTACAAAAATGATTTAACATTTTTTCCTTGCATAGATAATATACCGCAAATATTTTTCTATGTCAAACTATTGCTCCAAATTTTCTTTATAATTTTTCTCAATAATTTTATCAAAATAATTATATATGGATTTCAATAGTCCATTGAGAATTTTTGCCGTTTCTGTCACTTTTTCTCAATATCATTATACAGCTTTTCAATTTT
>CAVCAD010000021.1:0-2614 GCA_963600145.1 Bacteroidaceae bacterium | reverse complement strand
CTATAATAATTATAATCTAATATATAACTAGACATAGTAAATTTTTGATAAACAATAGAATTAATAGTTGATATATATTCATCACTTACTTTTATACTTTCATCATGCGGCTTAAATACTCCTGTAATTGAGTCATATTTACCTTTATCAGTAATCCAGCTTCTATCAGACAAAATAACTAATCCTTCCTGACTTTCATCAAGTAAATCTCTTCCCATAAGAAGTCTTGAATCATATTCTATATTAAATAAATTAAATATAGTTGGAAGTATATCTATACTTGATGCATATTTATTAATAACTGTTTTTTCTATACTTGGGTTATATATTATTAAACTAGTTTTATATAAATCAAATTTATCATAAACATCAAAATCAGCAAGTTCACTCATTTCTTCCTTTGTTAAACCATATGGATAATGATCTGGTGATAATACAATTAAAGTATCATCAAGTTTACCACTTTCTTCTAACTGCCTAATTAAACTTTCAAGTGCTTTATCTAACTCTATATTTTGTGCTATATAGGCTTTAACAGCATCTGAATAAGGTAAATCTTTTACTGCTTCTTTATTTTTAACTGCCATAGAATTATACCAATTATATCTTAAGTGTCCACTAACAGTCATATAATATGTCATAAAATTATCAGAATTAATATAATCACTAACAGTAGCATCCATCATTTCTAAATCACTTTCAGGCCATATATTACAATTAATTCTTTTTTCTAATCCATTACCACATCCATAATAATCAAGTCCAATATTTGGATGAGATAAATTTCTATCATAATAACCATATAAATGATTATGATAACCAAATGTTGTATATCCAAGTTTCTTAAATACATTACCTATTCCATAAGGCATATAAATCTTACTTGACCTATAAAAACTCCAAACTCCTTCTTTTGGAAGTAAACTAGTAACATTCATATATTCTCCATCACTAGTACTAACTGGGAATATAGGCTGATAATAATTATTAAAAACAAATCCATTATTTACTAGTTTATAAAGTGTTGGTGTTAATTCTTCATTAACAGCTATTTTATCAAACCCTTCTGCTGTTATAAATACTAAATTCTTTCCTTCAAAAAGACCAGTATATTCATTTTTCTGCGTAGGAGATACATTTTTAAAATATTCATGCATTACTTTTATAGTATCATTTGTTTCATTTTCAATTAAACTATCAAAGTCAATATCTAATTTATTATATTCAATTACTTCTTCTTCCTCATCATTATTTTCTAAAGAATTATCATTTGAAACAACCATCTTTTCTTCAAATCCAAATATAAACCTTTTAACATCAAGTTTTTCAGTAGTTAAAAGTCCTACTTTATTAGCAGTAAGTATTGGAGAATGAACATTATAATATAAATTCTTTATTGAATAAATACCATCTTTATTAGTAAATGTTATTATAAAAGTTAAACCATAAGTAAATATAAAAGCTAAAATATAAATAATTAATCTTTTAACACTGATTTTCTTTGCTGAGCATACTTTATTAGCAAATAATATATAAAATATAAATGGTATTATAAATATTACTAAAACATACCAATTTTGTTTCATTATATCTAATATTTGATTATAAAATTCAGTAACTTGTTTAGTTCCTCTAATTAATGAATATACTGAGAAAATTGATTCATAAAATTTATAATATACAAACTGACTTTCAAAAATTAAAACAATTATAAATGTAATTATAATACTAAATATTCTATTTATTTTATCTTTAAATAAACTAGTAATTATATAAAAGAATATAGCAAATGGAATTGAGTATATAATAAATAAAAAATTACTTGGTTTATAACTAAAACCCCATATAAAACTTTTATAAAAAAATTCTAAATATATTATTAAAAATAAATACCAATATAAAAGGCGTCTTTTCATATCACTAATCTCCAAATCTATTCTATCAAACTTTTAATAAAAAATACATAATATTTCATTTGTATTTTGTCAAATTAACTAAAAAAAATAAACTTCATATAATATTATGAGGTGTTTTAATGAACGGAAGTTATTATAATAATGTAAATTTTAATTCTAATTTATTATCTAGACCAGCAGATGATTTTATAAACAATAATGTTCCTTTTGAACAAAGTTATATTGAAAATATACTAAGAAGAAATATTGGTAAAAAAGTTACTGCTTATGTTAGTTTTTCAGATTCTAATGAATGGAGAGATAAAAAATTTACTGGAATTATTGAGCAAGCAGGAAAAGATCACTTAATAATAAGTGATCCAAGCACAGGTAAATGGTTCTTACTACTTATGATTTATTTAGATTATGTAGAATTTGATGATAGAATTAATTATCAAAGTTAAAGAGTTAAATACTCTTTTTTATTTTTTTATTAAATTATTTATATTATTAATAAATCCTCTAGAATTTGTTTCTAAATAATAAATTATATTATCTTCATTATTATCTTGCTGATTTATAAACTTATTTATAAAATTATTTAAAGTATTTATATCTCTTATTAATATTTCTATATTATCTACTAATATTAATTTAATATCAGTAGATAATATATATTCACTATCTTCTTTTACTATTATTTTAAATTCTTCTAAATT
>CAVCAD010000020.1:0-2747 GCA_963600145.1 Bacteroidaceae bacterium | reverse complement strand
TGGTTTGAAGATGAAATCCCTTTTGAAGAAGCAGCATCTATTGGAACTGAAAAAGTAATTAAAGATCACTCTACTATTGGTATTATTATTACAACTGATGGTTCTTTTGGAGATTTTAATAGAGATGATTATGAAAATGCAGAAGAAAAAATAGTTAATGAAATGAAGTCAACAAATAAACCTTTTATAATTATTATGAATACTACTAATGAAAATAGTAATAATACTATAAGTTTATGTAATGAATTAAAAGAAAAATATATGGCTCCTGTAATACCTTTAAATATTGAAAAAATGAATGAAACAGATGCTATTAATATATTAAGAGAAGCACTTGATGAATTTTTAGTAGAAGATATTACAGTAAAAATACCTGGTTGGATAAATGCTCTTAAAGATACTGATGAATTAAAAATACTTTATATAAATAAAATAAAAGAATGTGTTTATGAAATAAACAAATTAAGAGATATTAAAAATATAAATACACAACTACTTAAATGTGATGAAATAGAAGATGCTTATATATCTAATATTGATACAATTAACATGACAATTACAATTACTTTAAAAGCACCTAGTACATTATTTGAAAATAAATTAAAAGATATAATTGGAATAAATGCTAATTCTAAATCAGATTTAATAAAAATATTTGAAGAATTTAGTGAAAGAAAGAATGAATATGATAGTATTAATGAAGCATTAAAACAAGTTAAACAAACTGGATATGGAATAGCATTTCCAAAACTTTGTGATATGAAACTTGAAAAACCAGAAATAATAAAGCAAGCAGGAAGATATGGAATTAAACTTAAAGCTATAGCATCTTCAATTCACATGATAAAAGTTGATGTAGAAAGTACATTTGAACCTATTATTGGTAGTGAAATACAAAGTAAAGAATTAATTGATTATTTAATGAAAGATGAAAAAGAAAATCCAAATAATATTTGGAAAAGTGAAATATTTGGTAGAAGTTTAGATGTTATAGTACAAGAAGGTATACAAGCAAAATTATCTTTACTTCCTGAATCTGCTAGATACAAATTGGGTCAAACTATTACAAAGATGGTTAATAAAGGAAGTAATAATTTAATAGCAATAGTAATATAAAATAAAAAACCTACATAAGGTTTTTTTATTTTATATTAACTTCTCCATCTAAACTAAAACTTTTTACATCAGTTATTTTTACATTTTGTACTGTGCCAAGTAAAGATTTATCTGCTTTAACATTAACAAGTTTCATATTTTCAGTATAACCACATAAAACATAATCTTTCTTTTCTGATTTTGATATAAGTAAAACTTTAACAGTTTTATTTAATAATTTTTGATTTGCTAAATTTGAATAATAATTAATTTTTTCATTAAGTATTTGTAATCTTTCTTTCTTAACACTTTCATTAACTTGTCCTTCCATTATAGATGCTGGTGTATTTTCTCTTTTAGAATATATAAAAGTATATGCACTATCAAATTCACATTTATTAACTAAATCAAGTGTTTCTTTAAAATCTTCATCTGTTTCAGTAGGAAATCCAACTATAATATCAGTTGTTAAAGATAAATTATTAATATTATTTTTAAGTTTATTTACTAATTCTAAATAACTTTCTTTATTATATCTTCTTCCCATTAACTTAAGAATTCTATTACTTCCTGATTGAACAGGTAAATGTATATGAGGCATTATATTTTTATTTTCTTTAATTACTTTTATCATATCATCTGTAAAATCCCAAGGATGACTAGTAACAAATCTTATTCTATCTATATTAGTATTTGCTACATCAGAAAGTAAATTAGCAAGATTATAATCATCATATATATCTTTTCCATAAGCATTAACATTTTGACCAAGTAAAACTACTTCTTTATATCCTTCTTTTATTAAAGAATTTATTTCATTTATAATATTTTCTTTTTTTCTACTTCTTTGTTTACCACGTGTATAAGGAACTATACAATAAGTACAAAATTTATCACAACCAAGTATTATATTAACATATGCTGTATATTTAGATACTCTTTTAACTGGAATATTTTCAGTTATATCCCCTTCTTTACTATAAACTTCTATTAATTGTTTACTATTTTTAATACTTTGATCAATATAATTAATTAAATTATCTAAATTATGAGTACCAATTACTATATTAACCCAAGGATATTTATCTTTAAGTATATTACATACATTTTCTTCTTGTGCCATACATCCACATACAACACAAATTAAATTTTTATTATTATCTTTTATATGTTTTACTCTACCTAAAAAACCAAATACTTTATTATGTGCATTTTCACGAATAGCACATGTATTTAAAATAACAACATCTGCTTTATTAATATCATAAATTTGTTTAAATCCAACATTTTCAAGCATACCACATATATTTTCTGAATCATGTTCATTCATTTGACATCCATAAGTTTTTAAATAATAAGTTTTATTTATAGTAATATTTAACTTTTTATAATCAAAAGTTTTTACCTCTTTATTTGTTCTTTTCTTTGCATCTAACATATTTGGTAAATTCATATATTTCACTTCTCTTTCATGCAAAGTATAACATTTTTTTAGATAAATAAAAAGAACATTTTATTGTTCTTTATAATCCAAGTAAATCTTTTTTAATTTTATTATAGTCTTCTTCTGTTATAGCACCTGCATCAAGAAGTTTTTTCATTTCAAGTAATTTTGTAGTTGGATCAAGATTATCATTAGTATTCATAGCACC
>CAVCAD010000019.1:0-2847 GCA_963600145.1 Bacteroidaceae bacterium | reverse complement strand
TTTATTTAATGTTCAAAGACCTGCGATTGTAAAACATATTAACAATATATATAATGATGAAGAATTAGATAAAAATTCAACTTGTTCCATTTTGGAACAAGTTCAACTTGAAGGAAATAGAAAAGTTTCAAGAAAAAAAGATTATTATAATTTAGATATGATTATTTCTATTGGGTTTAGAGTTAATTCCAAAACTGCAATAAAATTTAGAACTTGGGCTAATAAAATAATAAAAGAATATATGGTAAAAGATGTATTAGAAAGGCTAGGAGATTATAGACCAGGGAAAATTAATTATATCCTATAGTAAATAGTACATAATTAATTTAATTGTATATTATTTAATGTAGGTCATAAGAACATAAAAATTTATATGAAAGGAAAGATAAAATGAAAGACAAAATTAAAAAAATCACAATTTTAAGTTTATGTGCATCTATGGTTTTACCGACAGTTGCATTTGCACAAACAAATTATAATGTAAGTAATTCAAATATATTATTATATGAATATGAAAAGAAAGCGTCATTAATTGAATCATATGGAGATAATTATGATGACTTTATAGAAAAAAATATGTATGAGTTAAAGATTACTCAAAAAATTTATGAATTTTTAATGGATAATTATGATAACTCTTATCCAAATTATTATGGTGGTATGTATATTACTGAAGATTCGAACAATGTTATTCTTCAAATCGTTAAAAACAATATCCCATCAGACAATAAAAATGAATATAAAAAATATAAAGAATTAATATCTTTTGACGATTCTATAATAATAGAATATGTAGATAACGATTTCAACTCATTGGATGAAATAAATAATAATATAATTAAATATTTTTCTTCTGATAAAGTTGAGTATAAAAATTTAATAGGAAACTATGTAGATGTATATACAAATAAAGTTATAGTTGAAATTGATAAAAATACTAAAGAAACTCAAAATCAATTTAAAGAATTAGTAATAGATTCCGATTTAATTACTTTTGTAGAAAAAGAAGGAAGAAATGAAGATGCTTTAAATGCTGGTTCCGGAATAAAAACAAAAGGTGTCGATAATAATTGTTCTATGGGGTTTAGAGCAAAAATTAACGGTAATGTAGGTTATATTACTGCTGGTCATTGTTATGATGGTACTGGAGAAAGTTCTACAGGTGGAACAGTTACACATAGACAATATAGTGGTAGTGTAGATGCTGCTTTTGTTAAAAAAACAAATATACTTACTTTTTTATATAATACATTAGCATATCAAGGTGGTGGAATAACACAATTAAATACAATTGGATTATGTCCATTCTTATCATCTGGTACTGCAGTAGCTAGATCGGGAGTTTCATCTCAATATAGAGCTGGAACAGTTACAAATAATAATTACTCTGGTTATTGGGGAACTACTTATTTTACAAACTTAGTTGCTACAAATGTCTATGTATTAGGAGGAGATAGTGGAGGTCCTGTATTCTTTCCAACTAATACAGACGGCGGTGCAACATTAATAGGTGTTGTAAAAGGAAAAATTACTACAAATGATTATTCGATGTTCTTTACAAAAGAAGAGAATGTTGCAAGTGCATTTGGATATAGCAGATATTAATATTTAAAAATCTATCAATGGGCCTTATAACAGGTCCATTGATTAGTTTATATTGGAGGAAAAAATAATGAAAAAAAATTTCAAAATATTAATTGTTATTATTTTACTTACTTTAACTACAGTAGGTTGTAGTATGAAAGATAATAATAAAATTTCTGTTGATGAACTTAATATAATTAATAACAATATTATTAATTATTTCAATTCAAATAACGTTGATTACTTTAATATGAGTTTTAATTATGTTGATGAAACTAATTTGGTTGTAGTTGTTGGTTTATATGATGACTCAGATGTTTTAATTGAAGAATTCAAGAAAAAGGTTATTGATTCTGAATATATAACATTTGTAAAAAGTAGTGGTTTAATGGATACTTCTTCATATAACAAAAACAAATAGTTTTTTATGAAAAATATTTAATTATTTGAGATTAAATTCTACCAATTTTAGAACAGAATTATCTAGACCAACTCTTGATGATTATTTAAATACTTTGGAAAAGTTATTTGTTTTAGAATATATACCCGCAACAAATTTGAATTTAAGATCTAATACACCATTAAGAGTATCTCCTAAAATTGAATTAGTAGATCCTTCTATAGCTACAGCTGTAATGGGATTAAAAAGGAATGATTTAGTTAATGATCTAAATTATACTGGATTTATATTTGAAAATTTATGTATGAGAGATTTAAAAATATATGCTGATTCGATTAATGCATCAATTGCATATTATAGAGATAAAAATGATTTAGAAGTAGATGCTATTTTAAAAACTGAAAATGGCAAATGGGGAGCAATAGAAATAAAATTTGGTGATGGTGAAATTGAAGATGCAGCAAAAACTTTATTAACTTTTAAAGATAAAGTTGATACTAACAAATTTGGTGAACCAGAATTTTTGATGGTACTTACAGGAACTACATATTCTTATAAAAGAGAAGATGGTGTTTATGTGGTATCAATTGGATCATTAAAGAATTAAATTAAATATAAAATAAAACTCAGTCAATAATAAGTATTATTAACAAAAATTTAATATAGTTATTTATGTAGACAACAATGTTCGTCCATATGGCAATTTGTTTTATACATCGCATTGCGAGGGATTCGTCTTTCTTGAACAGAAGAAAAATAAGGATTAATTAATGATAATTATTCCTTTTTTAATATAAAAATATAAATAAAATAATTTGTAAAATAAGCGACTTTGTTCCTTTTTTTACAAAAATATGTTATAA
>CAVCAD010000018.1:0-21053 GCA_963600145.1 Bacteroidaceae bacterium | reverse complement strand
TATATAATTATAATAAGTTTGTTAATTTTGTTAATTACTTTTAAATATATCAAATATTTTTGATATTTATCCTTAAAAATAGATGTTAATAAATACTTATTATTTCACATTTATTCACTTAACCTCTTTTCTATTTCTGATATCATGTTTGCAACTTGTTCATTATTTTTAATTTCTTCTTGAATTTGATTACATGAATAAATAACAGTACTATGGTCTTTTCCTCCAAATTCAGCACCTATTTTTTGTTGCGTTTCATCAGTCTTTTTTCTACATAAATATATAGCTATTTGCCTTGCAAGAACAACGGTTTTATTTTTTTTCTTACTTTTTAAATCTTTTACATCAATTTGAAAATAATCCGCTACAATTTCTTGTATTTTTTCAATGGTTGTTGGTGTATAAATCAATGTTTTTTTCAAATTAGAAAGTGCTTCTCTTGCTTCTTCTAAAGTATAAGTTTGAATATTCATCATAGCTTTATAAAATATTAATCTTGTAAGCATACCTTCTATATTTCTAACATCATTACCAGCTATACTAGCTAAAAATTCAATAATTTCATCATTTAAATTTAAAGTGTATTCACCATTTTTTATTTTTTCTTTAATTATATTAACTTTTAAATCAAAATCAGGTGGATTAACATCTGCGATTAAACCCCATGAAAATCTAGTTTTAAGTCTATTTTCTAATAATTGTAAGTCATCTATTGACCTATCTGAACATATGATAATTTGTTTTTCATTGTCCCAAAGTGAATTAAAAGTATTTGTAAATTCTTGTTGAGAACCAGGTTTATTTCCTAAAAACTGTATATCATCTATCATTAAAATATCAACATTTCTATATGTCTTTTTAAATATTGACATATGATCATCAGTAGTATTTTTATTTTTTCTAAAAGAAGCTGTATACGTATTAACAAATTCTTCAGCTGTCATATATAACACTTTTTGGTTAGAATTTTGCACAATATAATTTCCAATAGCGTGTAATAAATGTGTTTTTCCAAGACCACTTTTCCCATATATAAATAGTAAATTGTAAAGTTTCCCAGGGTTATCTGCAACTGCTTTAGCAGAACTAAAAGCAAATCGGTTTGAAGGTCCTACAACAAAATTTTCAAAAGTATATTTTTTATTAAAATTTCTATAATATTTGTAATTTAATTCTTCTTCATTTTTATCATTAATATTATCATTAACTTTATTAACATTATATTCTTTAATAGTATCTTTTTCCTCTTTTGTCTTTAAATATGTTTCTATGTCATCATCATCTAGTATTTCTATTTTTGTTGGTGTGTTTAATACTTCTTGAAAAGCATCTTCTATTAATTCACTATAATTATTAAGAAGGTGATATTTTTGTGCTTTATATTTTACTTTTATAATGGCACTGTTATTGTTATATTCAAAAAGTGTTAAATCTTTAAACCACGTATTATAAGTAGTACTATGCACTTTATTAACAATAACATTTAGAATATTATTCCAAATAACTTCATTATTCATAAACCACCCCACACTTTCTAACAAAATAATTATTTATTAATTTGATTTTAAAATAAAAATTAATAAATGAAAAGAAATATTTTTATTTTAAACTACTACTAACATTTAATTAACAAGTTATCAACTTAATATTATAGATATTTTAGGCAAAAAATCAAGATATTAACATTATTAACAAAAATAATGTTAAACATTGTTAATTTGTTTATTAACGTTAATGTTAATTATGTTAAAATGTTAATTTCTACTATACTTACGTATTTTATAAGATTGAAGTAATATTTATTATTTTAATTTAGTATTTTTTTGTGTATAATTAATTTGTTGAGGTTATTATGAATAAAAAATTTATCATTTCAAAAAATCAAGAAATATTGCAAGTTATAAAACATGGTAATAAAAAAATTAATGATTATTTTATTATATATAATATAGAAAGTAAAAATAATTTTTCAAGATATTGTATTAGTGTTAATAAAAAATATGGTAATGCAGTAGAAAGAAATAGAATTAAAAGACAAATTAGAAATATTTTGACAACAAACGCTATAAAAAATGTATATAATTATGTTATAATAATAAGACCTGGTATAAGAGGTTTAAAATATGTTGATATAAAAAAATATTTATTAGAATTGATAGGATGTGAGTAAAATGAAAAAAAAGACTATAATATTAACTTTATTAGTATTGTTAACATTAACTGGTTGTACTAAAAGTTTTAGGGATGAAGAAAATAAAAAAACATATACACAAAATATATTATGCCAACCAGAGACTGAAGAAGTAAAACAAATATATGAAAATAATATAGAAACATCAAAATTGGATATTACTGAGCTACCTAAGTGTAATGAACTTAAAATTACTTCTGGTGGATATGAAGGATTATGGACATCATTTTTTGTAAAACCTCTAGCTTTCATAATAATTAAAGTTGGACAATTATTAAAAAGTTATGGATTATCAATCATAGTATTATCTATATTAATTAGATTAATTTTGTTTCCACTTAATAAGAAATCACTTGCTATGAGTGAGAGCATGAAAAAAATTCAACCTGAATTAGATAAATTAGAAAAAAAATACATGAATAAAACTGATCAAGCAAGTCAAACTATGAAAGCACAAGAAATGATGCTTATCTATAAAAAATATAATGTTAGTCCATTTTCTGGATGTTTATTCGTTTTTTTACAAATACCAATTTTCTTTGCTTTTCTAGAAGCAATTAATAGAATACCGGTTATATTTGAAGAAACATTATTCGGTTTTCATTTAGGAACTACACCTAGTGAAGCCATTTCTAGCGGAAATTATTTATATTTAATATTAGTGGTATTGATTTTAATTGCTACATATTTTTCTTTTAAAAATGTAAATTTATCTTCTATGAATAGTGAGCAACAATCACAAATGAAATTTACAAATATGTTTATGATAGGCTTTATTGGAATAGCTTCATTCTCTTTACCAGCAGGTATTGCATTTTATTGGATTGTTTCTAATTGCTTTACTATACTTCAAAATGTTATAATATATAACAAAGGGAACAAGAAAAAAATTAAATAGTAGTAGGAAGTGAAATAAAATGAAAAAATTTAATTATCAGGGAAAAAAGAAAGATGAGTTATTAGCTCAAGCATTGGAAGAACAAAATCTAACAGAAAGTGATATATTTTACACAATAACTGAGGAAAAAGTAGGTTTATTAAAAAGTAAAAGATATGTTTTAGAATTTGTTAAGATTAGTGATGTAGCTGATTATGGTAAGAGTTTACTTGTAACAATGCTTAAATCACTTAATATAAATGCACATATTGAGACTAACATTAGGAATAGTTTTATTAAATATGAAATTCATTCAGATAATAATTCATTGTTAATTGGTAAAAATGGTAGTAATTTAAGTGCTTTGCAAACTTTAATAAGGCAAATGATATTTAATAAATTAAATTTATTTCCTAATATTGTATTAGATGTTGAAAATTATAAACAAAAACAAAATTATTTTTTGATTAAAAAAGCAAAGAAATTAGCAAGAGAAGTTACATTAACAAAAACTGATATTAAATTAGACCCTATGAATTCATTTGATAGAAGAAATATTCATGAGGCATTACAAAATTTTAAATATGTAATAACTGAAAGCGAAGGCGAAGAACCTAATAGATATGTAGTTATTAAGTATACTGAAGAAAAAAAAGATAAAAAGTAAAAAAAGTAGTTGCTTTTTGTGCTTTTTTTTTATATAATCAAGTTTGTGACTGCGGTGATATGTGAGGTTGCTGATACACCAGGTTAAGTTGTTAATACTTAATTACATTTCAGGGAATTCACATTGAGCGACGTCTATCAAGAATAGGCAAAGGAGGATATATTATGTCAAAAAACAAAGTTCGTATTAGATTAAAAGCTTATGATCATAAGATTTTAGATCAAGCAGCAAGTAAAATTGTTGAGACAGTTAAGAGAACTGGTGGAACAGTGAGTGGACCAATACCATTACCAACTGATGTTGAAAAAGTAACGATATTGAGAGCAGTGTTTAAATATAAAGACTCACGCGAGCAATTTGAAATGCGTACACATAAAAGACTAATAGAAATACAAAATCCTAGTAAAGAAACAATTGATGCTTTAAGTCATGTTGATTTACCAAGTGGTGTTGATATTGAAATTAAATTATAAAAGTAGGAGGATATAAAATGAAAGGAATCTTAGGACGCAAAGTTGGAATGACACAAGTTTTTCTAACAAGCGGCAAATTAGTGCCAGTAACTGTTATTGAAGTTGAAAATAATATTGTTACACAAATTAAGACAATTGAAAAAGACGGTTATAATGGTATTCAATTAGGTGCTTTTAATAAAAGAGAAAAAGTATCTAATCGTCCAGAAATAGGACATTTTAAAAAAGCAAACTCTTTACCTAAGCGCTTCTTAAAAGAAATAAGAGGGGTTAATGTTGAAAATTACAGTTTAGGTCAAATTATAGGAATTGATACTTTTGAAGCTGGAGAATATGTAGATGTAACTGGAGTATCAAAAGGAAAAGGTTTTGCTGGAGTAATTAAAAGATGGAATCAATCTAGAGGTCCAATGTCTCATGGTTCAATGTATCATAGAAGAGTTGGTTCTTTAGGTCCAATGAGACCAATGAGAGTTATGAAAGGTAAGAAATTACCAGGTCATATGGGTAATGAACAAGTTACAATTCAAAACCTTGAAATAATAAGTGTAGATTTAGAAAATAATTGTATTTTAGTAAGTGGTAATGTTCCTGGTGCAAAAGGATCTTACGTAATTATTAGAGAATCAGTTAAAGGAAAATCAAAAAAAGAAGCAGTTGAATTAATTTCATATGAAGTTAAGAATGAAGAAGTAAAAGAAATATCTGCTGAAGAAACAAATAATTCTGCTGAAGAAACAAAGGAGGCTAAATAATGAAAAGCATAGCTGTATATAACCTTAGCGGTGAAAAAGTAAAAGACATTAAATTAGCTGATACAGTTTGGAATGTAGAAATAAACGAGAGTGTAGTTAAAGACGCTGTAGTCTTACAAATGGCATCTTTAAGACAAGGAACTGCTAAAACAAAAACTAGAGCAGAAGTTTCAGGTGGTGGAAAAAAACCATGGAGACAAAAAGGAACTGGTAGAGCAAGACAAGGTTCTACTAGAGCACCACAATGGATTCATGGTGGAATAAGTTTTGGACCAGTACCAA
The DNA here is from genome assembly GCA_963600145.1 of Bacteroidaceae bacterium. Lineage (GTDB taxonomy): Bacteria > Bacillota_I > Bacilli_A > RF39 > UBA660 > CAVCAD01. The sequence goes on along the minus strand of CAVCAD010000018.1, from coordinate 15,808 downwards.
GAAGTTATGATAAAAAGCAAAACAAAAAAGAAAGAGTACTTGCAATTAAAAGTTTATTATCATTAAAAAATAAAGAAAAGAATTTGATAGTGCTTGAAAATTTTGATTTAAAAGATAATAAAACTAAAACTTTTAATGATATTTTAAAGAAATTTAATGCTACTAATGAAACTTTAATTGTTGTATCAGATGATAATAATAATTTATATTTAGCAACTAGAAATAATAATAAAGTTGTTGTAATTCCATCTACTGGATTAAATGTATTAGATTTAATGAAAACTAATAAATTAATTTTAGATGAAAAAAGTATAGAGAAAATAGAGGAGGTGCTTAAATAATGAATATTGATATAATTAAGGCACCAATAATTACTGAAAAATCTCAAAGTTTATCAAAAAATAATACTTATGTATTTAAAGTTGATAAATCTGCTAATAAAACACAGATTAAACAAGTAATTGAAAAGAAATTTAATGTAAAAGTTAAGAGCGTTAATACATTAAATGTAAAAGGTAAAAAGAAAAGAGTCGGAAGATATACTGGACGAACTAGTGCATACAAAAAGGCAATAGTTAGTTTAATGGAAGGCTCAAAGATTGAGTTTTAGGAGGATATAATAATGGCTATTAAAAAATATAAACCAATAACAAGCGGAACAAGGCACATGTCAACATTAGTTAATGATGAAATTACTAAAAAGACTCCTGAAAAAAAACTTATTGTTTCTAAGAAAAAAACTGGAGGAAGAAATAATCAAGGTAAAATAACTGTTAGACATATAGGTGGAGGATCTAAGAGAAAATATCGTATTATAGATTTTAAAAGAAATAAAGAAAATATAGTAGGAAAAATTTCTTCTATAGAATATGATCCAAATAGAAGTGCAAACATAGCACTTGTAAATTATGCTGATGGAGAAAAAAGATATATTATAGCACCACTTAATTTAAAAGTTGGAGACAACGTAATTAGCGGTGAAAATGTTGATATCAAAGTAGGTAATACTTTACCAATTATGAATATTCCAGTAGGAACAAATATTCATAATATAGAACTTGCTCCAGGAAAAGGCGGAATACTTGTAAGAAGTGCTGGAGCTAGTGCACAAATTTTAGGTAGAGAAGATAGATATGTTTTAATTAGACTTAAAAGTGGTGAAACAAGAAAAGTATTAGGTTCTTGTAAAGCAACAGTAGGAGAAGTTGGAAATACTGACTATGAACTTGTTCATTTAGGTAAAGCAGGTAGAAAAAGACATATGGGTATAAGACCAACAGTACGTGGTTCTGTTATGAACCCTAATGATCATCCACATGGTGGTGGTGAAGGAAAAGCACCAGTTGGTAGAAAAGCACCAGTTACTCCATGGGGTAAACCAGCTTTAGGTTATAAAACAAGAAAAAATAAGAAAGCTTCTGAGAAATTAATAATTTCTCGTAAGAATAAATAGGAAAGGAACAAAAATATGTCAAGAAGTTTAAAAAAAGGTCCATACGTATTTGATAGATTATTAAATAAAGTACGTAGGTTAAATGAAAGTGGAAAAAAAGAAGTTTTAAAGACATGGTCTCGTCGTTCAACAATTTATCCTGATTTTGTTGGACATACATTTGCTGTTCATAATGGTAAAGACTTTGTTCCAGTGTATGTTACAGAAGATATGGTAGGACATAAATTAGGAGAGTTTGCATTAACACGTAAATTTACTGGACATGCAGGCGAATCAAAGAAGTAGGAGGCTAAAATGGAAGCATATAGTATTCACAAAGGTGCAATGATTGCTCCTAGAAAAGCAAGAATGACACTTGATTTAATTAGAGGAAAAAAAGTGTCTGAAGCAAGAGCAATATTAAAATTAACTAATACAAAAGCAAGTAAACTTATTGAAAAAGTATTAAATTCTGCAGTAGCAAATGCTGTAAACAATTTAGGACTTGATGAAAATAAACTAGTAGTTAGTGAAACTTATATAAATGAAGGAAGAACTCTTAAAAGAATGAAAATAGGTTCAAGAAGTAATGTTGATAAAAGATATAAAAGAAGTAGTCACATATTTGTAAAAGTAAGTGACATGGTAAAGGAGGCATAACATGGGACAAAAAGTTAGTCCAGTCGGACTTAGAATAGGTGTTAATAAAGATTGGGAAAGTAAATGGTATGCTCCAAATAAAGATTTTGCTAAATATTTAGAATTAGATAATAAAATTAGAAAATATTTAGAAAAAGAACTTAAAAATTCATCAGTTGCTTCAATTATTATCGAAAGAAATAAAAAAAGAACTAATGTAATAATTAATACTTCAAAACCTGGTATAGTTATAGGAAAAGGTGGAGAAGAAATTGAAAGAAGAAAAAAAGCTCTTCAAAAATTAACTAACGAAGAAATTTATATTTCAATAGTTGAGGTTAAAAATCCTGATTTAAATGCTGCACTTGTTGCTGAAAGCATAGCAAATCAAATAGAAAACAGAGTTTCTTATAAAAGAGCAGAAAAAAGAGCAATAAGAAATGCTATGAAAGCAGGAGCAAAAGGAATTAAGACAGTTGTTTCTGGTCGTTTAAACGGTGCAGAAATAGCAAGAACTGAAGGATATAGCGAAGGAACCGTTCCTCTACACACAATAAGAGCTAACATTGATTATGCTGCTAAAGAAGCAAAAACAATATATGGAATTATTGGTGTAAAAGTTTGGATTTATAAAGGAGAAATATTTCATGCTAAAGAAAAAAAAGGAGGTGTGAAAGATGTTAATACCAAAGAGAACAAAGTATCGTAAGCCACATAGAATTAGTTATGAAGGCAAAACAAAAGGCAATTCTAAAGTATCATTTGGAGAATATGGATTAATGGCTTTAGAAGGAACTTATATTACTGCTAATCAAATAGAAGCAGCTCGTGTTGCTATGACAAGATATATGAAAACTTTTAAAAGAGGTAAAGTTTGGACTAACATTTTTCCACATTTAGCAAGAACTAAAAAACCTGCAGAAGTTCGTATGGGTAGTGGAAAAGGTAATGTTGAAGAATGGGCAGCAGTAGTAAAAAAAGGAAAAATTATGTTTGAAATGGGAGATGTTACTGAAGAAATAGCAAGAGAAGCATTTCGTCTAGCTGGACATAAACTTCCTATTAAAACAAAATTTGTTAAGAAAGAAGAGGTTACTGAATAATGGATATAAAAGATATTAGAAAATTATCTGAAGAAGACCTTCTAAAAAAATTGACAGAAATTAAAGAAGAATTATTTTCACTACGTTTTCAAGCAGCAACTGGTAACCTTGAAAAACCACATAGAGTTAAACAATTAAGACATACTGTTGCAAGAATTAAAACAGTTTTAAGAGAACGTGAGTTAGAAAAAATGAATAAAGGAGAACAGAAGTAATGGAAAAATCAGTACAAGAAATTATAGGAAAAGTTGTAAGCGATAAATGTGATAAAACTATTACAGTTGAAGTTGTAACTTATAAAAAACATCCACTTTATTCAAAAAGAGTAAAAAATACTAAGAAATATGCTGTGCATGACGAAAAAAATCTTGCTAAAGTAGGAGATATCGTAAAATGTACATCAACTAGACCTTTATCTAAATCAAAAAGATATGTATTAGATAGTATAGTTGAGAAAGCAGTTATATTGTAGGTTAGGAGGCGTTAATATGATACAACCTGAAAGTCGTTTAAAGGTAGCAGATAACACTGGGGCTCGTGAATTATTAGTAATAAGAGTTTTAGGCGGAAGCTATGTTAGAAGCGGAAATATTGGTGATATAGTTATAGGAACAGTAAAAAAAGCTATTCCAAACTCACCTGTTGAAAAAGGAAAAGTTGTTAAAGCAGTTATTGTTAGAACAGTAAATGGTGTTAGAAGATCAAACGGAAGTTTTATTAAATTTGATGATAATGCTTGTGTATTGATTAAAGATGATAAAAGTCCTGTTGGAACTCGTGTCCTAGGACCAGTTGCACGTGAACTTCGTGATAAAAATTTCACAAAAATAGTTTCACTAGCAACAGAAGTATTATAGGAGGATTACATTTATGAAAATTAAAGTAGGAGATAATGTAAGAGTAATCTCAGGAGACAGCAAAGGAAAAGAAGGAAAAATAATTCGTGTTTTAAGAAAAGAAAACAGAGTTGTTGTTGAAGGAATTAATATAGTTAAAAAAACTATGAAAGCAAGAAATGCTAATGAAACTGGAGGAATTATAGAAGTAGAAGCTCCAATTCATATATCTAATATTAAAAAATTAGATAAAGTCTCTGAGAAAAAAGTAAGTTCTAAAAAAGAAACTGTTAAACCAAGTACTAAAAAGACTGTTAAAACAACAAAAAATACAAGTAAAAAAGAAAGTAAAGAAAGTAAATAAGGAGGATATATGGAAACTTTAAAAGAGAAATATAATAAAGAAATAGTTCCTTATATGATTAAAAACTTTAATTATAAATCAGTAATGCAAGTTCCAAAATTAGAAAAAATAGTTTTGAACATGGGTGTAGGCGATGGACAATTAGATTCTAAATTTTTAGATGCAGCTGTAAATGAAATGGAAGCTATCGCTGGTCAAAAACCTGTTATAACAAAGGCAAAAAAATCAATTGCTGGTTTTAAATTAAGAGAAGGAAATAAAATCGGTTGTAAGGTAACATTACGTGGAGATAAAGCATATATCTTCTTAGAAAAACTTATTAAAATTGCTTTACCTAGAACTAGAGATTTTAGAGGAATATCAAAAGGAAGTTTTGATGGAAGAGGTAACTATACTTTAGGAATAAAAGAGCAATTAATATTTCCTGAAGTAGATTATGAAAATGTTATTAAAGTTAGAGGTTTAGATATTGTTATTGTAACTACAGCAAAGACAAATGAAGAAGCCTTAGAATTATTAAAACAATTTGGGTTACCTTTTAGAAAGTAGAGAGTGAGATATTATGGCAAAGAAAAGTAAAATTGTTAGTCAGCAAAGAGGTTCAAAATTCAAAGCTAGAAATTATACAAGATGTTCTAGATGTGGAAGACCTCATGGTGTTTTAAGAAAATTTGGATTATGTCGTATTTGTTTTAGAGAACTTGCTTATAAAGGACAAATATCTGGCGTAAGGAAATCAAGTTGGTAAGGAGGAAATATAATGGTAAATGATACTATAGCAGATATGCTAACAAGAATTAGAAATGCAAATGCAATGAAATATAAAACTGTTAATATTCCTTCAACTAAAATGACTAGAGGAATAGCAGACATTTTATCAAATGAAGGTTTTATAGATGGATATGAAGTTGTAAAAGAAGAAAAAAATAATCATGAATTAATAGTTTTAAACTTAAAATATTCTAAAAAGAAAGAAAGAGTAATATCTGGTTTAAAAAGAATTAGTAAACCAGGATTAAGAGTTTATGCTACAGCAGATAATATGCCTAGAGTATTAAATGGATTAGGTATTGCTATAATTTCTACATCTAAAGGATTAATGACAGATAAGGAAGCTAGAAAAGAAAAAATAGGCGGAGAAGTTCTAGCATATATATGGTAAAGGAGAGCAATTATGAGTCGTATAGGTAAAAGAGAATTAATAATACCTGATGGTGTTAATGTAGAAATTAATGAAAACAAAGTAATTGTTACTGGACCAAAAGGAACTTTAAATTTTGAATATAAGCCAGTAGTTGAAGTTAAAATATCTGAAAACAAAGTAATTGTTACTAGAAAAAATGATTTAAAAACTACTAAACAATTACATGGTACAACTAATGCAATAATTTCAAATATGATAAAAGGTGTAAATGAAGGCTTTAAAAAAGAATTAGAAATTAATGGAGTAGGTTATAAATTTACAATTCAAGGTAATAATTTAGCAATTAATGCAGGATATAGTCATGTTGTTAATGTTAAAGTACCAGAAGGATTAACTATAGAATCTCCTTCATTAACAGAACTTGTAATATCAGGAATTGATAAGCAAAAAGTAACAGAATTTGCTGCAGTTGTTAGAAGAGTTAGAGGACCAGAACCTTATAAAGGAAAAGGTATTAAATATAAAGATGAATTTATCCGTCGTAAAGAAGGAAAGAAAGCAGCATAGGGAGGAAAAGTGTATGATAAAAAAAGAATCAAGAAATAGTTTAAGACAAAAAAGACATTTAAGATCTAAAAGTAAAATTTTAGGAACCAAAGAATGTCCAAGATTGAATGTATTTAGAAGTAATACAAATATATATGCTCAAATCATTGATGATACTACTTTTTCAACACTAGTTTCTGCTTCTTCTTTAGAGCTTAAATTAAATAAAGTTAACATTGAAACTTCTAAAAAAGTAGGAGAAGAACTTGCTAAAAAAGCTAAAGCTGCAAAAATAAGTAAAGTAGTTTTTGATAAAAGCGGTTATAAATATCATGGTTGTGTAAAAGCTTTAGCAGATGCAGCACGTGAGAAAGGATTAGAATTCTAGGTGGAAAGTATGGAAAATCAGAAAAAAAGTTATAATGATCAAAAACTTTATGATGAAGTAGTTATTGATATGAGAAGAGTAACAAAAGTTACTAAAGGTGGTAGAGCTTTAAGATTTTCAGTATCAGTAGCAGTTGGAGATAGAAAAGGAAAAATAGGATTTGGAACTGGAAAAGCAAATGAAGTTCCAGAAGCAATAAGCAAAGCAATTAAAGCTGCAGAAAAAAATATTTTTACTGTAAAACTAGTAGATAATAGAACTATAGCTCATGAAGTAATAGGAGTATGTGGAGCAGCAAGAGTTATGATAAGACCTGCTGCAGCTGGTAGAGGAATAGTTGCTGGAGGTCCAATAAGAAGTATATTGGAATTAGCTGGTGTTAAGGATGTAGTATCCAAATCATTAGGTAGTAATACAAAAATTAATACTTCAAAAGCAACAATTGATGCTTTAAAGCAACAAAAAAGTTTAAGTCATATTGCTGAACTTCGTGGAAAAAAAGAAGAGGAGATTAAGTAGTTATGAAATTAAATGAATTAAATAAAACTTTAGGATCTACTCATAAGAGAAAAATAGTAGGTAGAGGACCAGGAAGCGGAAGAGGAAAAACATCTGGAAGAGGAGAAAAAGGACAAAAATCTCGTTCAGGTTCATCAATTCCTGTATGGTTTGAAGGTGGTCAAAATCCATTAATTAAAAGAATACCTAGAAGAGGTTTTTCTAACAAGAGATTTGCTACTAGATATGAAGTTGTTAATGTAGAGAAATTAAATATATTTGATGAAGGAACAACTGTAACACCAGAATTAATGTTAGAAAAAAGATTAATAGGTAAAAAACACAACAGAATAAAAGTATTGGGAAAAGGTAATTTAGAAAAAAAATTAACAATTCAAGCAAATATGTTTACAAATTCTGCTATTAATAAAATTGAAGAAATGGGCGGCAAAGCAGAGGTGATCTAATATGATTCATGTTTTCAAACAAATATTTCAGAAAAAAAATAGAGATTTGAGAGCAAGAATATTGTTCACTTTAACTGCCTTAGCTATATTTAGTTTAGGAAATTCTATTACAGTTCCAGGTATGGAAAAAATAACTGGAGACTTAGGTTTTTTGGAACTACTTAATGCAATGAGTGGTGGAGGCTTGAAGCAATTTTCCATATTTGCTTTAGGTGTTATGCCATATATAACTGCTTCAATAATTACTCAGTTGTTACAGATGGATATTATTCCTTATTTTAAAGAATTAAAAGAACTCGGTGAAGAAGGAAGAATAAAAATAAATAAAATTAATAGATATTTAGGAATTGGATTCGCATTTGTAGAAGGTTTTGTGTATTCCTTGATGTTTATGGGAACCGGAGCAACAGCAACAGAATATATTACAATAGCAATAATTTTAACTGCTGGAACCGCATTTCTATTATGGCTTGGAGATCAAATAACTATGAAAGGTATTGGAAATGGTGTATCTCTAATAATTATGGCTGGTATTGTTAATACACTACCTTCAATGTTCATTCAAGCATATAATGCTTTAATTCCAGAAGCATCAAAATTATATATAGGAATTTTGTTATTTGTTGCATTTATTCTATTATATTTATTTATAATAGTTGGAGTCATATTTATTGATGAGAGCGAAAGAAGAATACCGATTCAATATTCTAATAGAACAACATCTGCATTTGGTGGAAGACAATCTTATTTACCACTAAAATTGAATTCAGCAAGTGTTATGCCTGTAATATTTGCTTCAATGTTGTTTGCAATACCATCAATAATTTCATATGTAGCAAAAAAAGAATCTATAACGAATTTCATTAATAAATATTTTACTACAAGTACTACAATAGGATTTATTATATATGTACTTGCAATTATAATGTTTACTTATTTTTATACATTTATTTCAATAAATCCAGAAGAGCTATCAAAAAATTTAAATAATAGTGGTGGATATATTCCAGGAGTTAGACCTGGTGCTGAAACAACTAAATATGTTTCAAAAATATTAGGAAGAATAACATTTGTTGGAGCATTATTTATTGCTTTTATAGCAACACTACCAATAATTTTCACAAAATTATCTGGAATGCCTTCTGTAGTTCAAATAGGGGGAACTAGTATTTTGATAGTAATAGGGGTAATTTTGGAAACATATAAGCAACTAGAAAGTTCAGTTGCGTCACGTAATTATAATAGGAGGTAATTATATGAATGTTATGTTTATTGCTCCACCCGCAGCAGGGAAAGGAACTTTATCAAACAAATTAAAAGAGAAATATAATTTTAATCATATTTCTGCTGGAGAAGTTTTAAGAGAAGAAGCTAGAAGTGGGTCAGAGTTAGGAAATGAAATTAAAAAACTAATTGATAACGGAGAATTAGTAGATGATTCAATTTTAAAAAGATTAATTAAAAACAAACTTAGTAAACTTGATTTATCTAAAGGAATTATAATGGATGGTTATCCAAGAAAAATAAATCAACTATATGATTATGAAGACATTTTAAAAGAATTGGGAGAAGAACTTGGATATGTATTTTACTTAAATCTTGATAAAGAAGAACTTCTAAAAAGAGCTTTGGGTAGAATGAATTGTCCTAATTGTAATAGAGACTATAATGCGTTATCTGGATATAATACACCAAAAAATCCTGGAATTTGTGATAATTGTAATGTTCCGCTTGTAAGTAGGGCTGATGATACTGAAGAATCATTCTACAAAAGGTATGATAATTATGTTAGAGAAACAGCACCTATAGTAGATTTACTAAGAGCTAAAAATAAAATTATAGAATTAAATACTACTTCAACTGACTTAGCATTTGAACAAATAGAGAGATGTTTAAATAATGATAACAATTAAAACTAAAGAAGAAGTAGAGTTAATGAGACATGCCGGCAAAATTGCTTATAAAATATTAAATGATTTAAAAAAAGTAATCGTGCCTGGCATGACAACAGAAGAAATAGATAAATATGTATATAATGTAATAGTAGAAAATGATTCTACACCAACGTTTTTAAACTACGATGGATTTCCAGCTAGTGCTTGTATTAGTTTAAACGAAGTGGTAGTACACGGAATACCTAATAAATCTAAAGTAAAAAATGGAGATATAATATCAGTTGATATAGGTGTTAATTATAAAGGTATGAATGTTGATACTGCATATACTTATATATTAGGTGATGTTAATAAAAAAATAACCAATTTGGTTAATGAAACACAAAGAGCATTATATGAGGGTATAAAAGTTATAAAACCTGGCATATCCTTAAATGATGTTTGTAGTAGCATTGAAAAAGTTGCAAAAACTAATAAATTTGGTATAATTAAGCAATTGACAGGACATGGAGTAGGAAAAGAATTACATGAAGATCCATATATACCTAATTATAGTAATGATGAAAGTAAAGAAATCATATTAAAAGAGGGAATGACTCTTGCAATAGAACCTATGTTTAGTTTAGGAACAAATAAAATTTATATGGATGAAGATGGTTGGGCAATATATACTGCTGATTATTCAAAGACTGCTCATTTTGAACACACAGTTCTTGTGACTAAAGATGGATATGAAATAATAACGGGAGAGTGATATTGTTTGGCAAAAGATGGATATATAGAAATAACAGGTAAGGTTAGTGAAGTTTTACCAGGTAGAAGTTATAAGGTAAAATTAGAAAACGGGTATGAAATAGAAGCCTACGTTTCTGGAAAAATGCGAATGTATAACATTAATATTTGTCCAGGTGATACAGTTCTACTCGAAATACCAACCTGTGATTTAACACGTGGGCGTATAATACGTAGAAAGTAATGGAGGAAATTTATGAAAGTTAGACCATCAGTAAAAAAAATATGTGATAAATGTAAGATTATTAAAAGAAAAGGTAAAATTTGGGTAATATGTGAAAATCCAAAACATAAACAAAGACAAGGTTAGGAGGAATTATGGCACGTATAAAAAATATAGATTTACCAAAAGAAAAAAGAACAGTTATTGGACTTACTTATATTTATGGTATAGGTAATACAAGAGCTAAAGATATTTGCAAAAACGCAAATGTTTCAGAAGATACTAGAATTAAAGATTTAACCTTAGATGAAATTAATAGATTAAGAGCAGAAGTTGACAAGTATGTTTTAGTAGGAGATTTAAAACGTGAAGTTGAAATGAATATTAAAACAAAAATGGAAATTAGTTCTTATCAAGGAGTTAGACATAAAAAAGGTTTACCTGTAAGAGGTCAAAGAACAAATAGAAATGCTAGAACTCGTAAAGGAAAACCAAAAGTAATAGCTAACAAGAAAAAGAATTAGGAGGATAAATAATGGCATATAATAGACGTAAAAGAAAAACTAAAAAAACTATTGTAGAAGGTCAAGCACATATTCATTCAACTTTTAACAATACAATCGTAACAATAACAGATAATGACGGTAATGTTATATCTTGGGCATCATCTGGAAGTATTGGATATAAAGGTAGTAAAAAGAAAACACCATTTGCTGCTGGTATGTCAGCAGATGCAGCAGGTAAAATTGCTGTAGAAAATGGCATGAAAAAAGTAGAAGTATTTGTAAAAGGTATTGGTGGCGGACGTGAAACTGCAATCAGATCTTTACAAACAGCAGGTTTAGAAATAACTGCAATTAATGATGTTACACCAATTCCACACAATGGATGTCGTCCACCGAAAAGAAGACGTATGTAGGAGGTTAAGTATGTTAAAATTTGAAAAACCAGAGTACAAAGTTGTAGAATATATAGATAATAATTTCTATGGCAAATTTGTTTTAGAACCACTAGAAAGAGGATTTGGAACAACTATAGGAAACGCTTTAAGAAGAGTAATGCTATCAAGCCTTCCAGGAAGTGCAGTTACAAGTATTAAAATTGAAGGTGTATTACATGAATTTCAAAAAGTCGATGGAATAGTAGAGGATGTTACAGAAATAGTTTTAAATATTAAGAATTTAGTTTTAAAGAATCATTCAGATTCACAACAAATACTACATTTAAAAGCAAATAAAGAGGGAGAAGTTAAGGCAAAAGACATTGATAAAAATTCTGATATTGAAATAATTAATCCAGAATTAGTTATTTGTAATTTAGCTAAAGGCGGAAGCATTGATATGACTCTAACTGTAAATAACGGAAGAGGGTATGTAGATGCAAAAGAAAATGGAAAAAACATTGAAAATAAAGAAATAGGTGTTATTCCTGTAGACTCTTTATATTCTCCAATTGAGAGAATTAGTTATGATGTAGAAACAGCACGTGTTGGTCAAAGTTCAAACTATGATAAATTAAGTTTAAATGTTTGGACTAATGGTTCAATTACACCTCAAGAGGCAATAGCCTTAGCTGCTAGAATTCTTATGGAACATTTTGATATTGTAACTAACGTTAGTAAAATAGCAGATATTACTGGATTGCTTTCAGACAAAGAAGACGATCCTGAGGCAAAAGCACTAGAAACACCAATAGAAGAGTTAGATTTATCTGTTAGAGCATACAATTGTTTAAAGAGAGCTGGAATACATACTTTACAAGATCTAACAAGAATGACTGAAAATGAAATGATGAAAATTAGAAATCTTGGTAAAAAATCACTTAAAGAAGTGATGGATAAAACTAAAGATATGGGACTTTCATTTAAAAGTGAAGAATAATATGAGAGGAGTAATGTAATGGCTTTATATAGAAAGTTAAATAGAGAAACTAGAATTAGAAGAAGCATTTTATCTAGTCTTACAAAAGATGTAATTGTTTCTGGTCATGTTGAAACAACAGAAGAAAGAGCAAAAGAAACAAGAAAATTTGTAGATAAAATGATAACTTATGCTAAAAAAGGTGATTTAATTTCAAGAAGAAAAGTATTAGCTTTTTTACATAATGATAAAGAATTAACTAAAAAATTATTTAATGAAATAGCACCAAATTATAAAGATAGAAATGGTGGATATACTAGAATAATTAAATTAAATCCTAGAAGAGGAGACGACGCACTTATTGTTAGACTTGAATTAGTTTAGTAAATAAGAGCAAAATCTCTTTTTTTTTGTAAAAATTTGAGATATAATTTACATATGATAGATAAAAAAATAAATAATAATAAAAAAGGGTTTACACTTATAGAATTAATAGCGGTTATAACAATTATATTAGTGATTTCAATTTCATCTGTTCTTAGTTACTCTAAGATATTACAAAGTCAAGATTTAGATGAATATGATAGATTATTATATACTATTGAATCAGCTGCAAAAACGTATATGTCAATATCCAATCTAGCATGTGGAAATTACAAATTATTTTTAGATAAACTAAAGACAAATGGTTTAATAGCATCTAATTTAGTAAATCCAAAAAATAAAGAAGAAATTAATTATTTAGAAAGTTATGTAGAAATTAGTACTGAAGGTACTAACAAAAATTGTGTATATAAAATAATATTAAAATAAAAAAGAGTGTGATAAATTGTGAAAAAAGAAACAAAAAAAGAAAGAGAATTAAGTTTTAATTTAGTAGAAATTATAATAATAGTTATAATAACAGTATTAGTATCCTGTAGTGTTTTTGCTTTTTTAGTATTTAATAACTACATAAAAACTGGTAGTGATAGAGTAACTAACAATACTATATCAATAGATAAAGATAGTGATAAATATTTAAAAGAATTTATAAAAACATATAATAATATAGTTGATAATTATGTTGAATCTGTAGATAAAGAAGAGTTAATTGATAAAGCTATCGAAGGTATGTTTTATTATTTAGATGATAACTATACAAATTATTTAGATGAATCACAAACAGAAGATTTAATGGAAAAATTAGATGGAGTATATAATGGAATCGGAGTTGAAATAATTACAGAAAGTGATAACACTGTAAAAGTTAATAAAGTTTTTGAAAATTCACCAGCTTCTAAAGGTGGTTTACAAAAAGGCGATATTATTTTAAAACTTGATGATGAGGATGTATCAGAAAAAGGAGCATCATATTTTGCTAACAAGGTTAAAAACGGAGAAAAAAGTTCATTTAAAATAACAATAAAAAGAAATGAAGAAATAATAGAATTAACACTATCAACAGAGTCTGTTGAAATTCCTTCAGTCGAATCAGAAATATATGATAATATTGGATATTTAAAAATAGAAACTTTCTCAGCATTAACATATGAACAATTTAGTGATAAGTTAGAAGAACTTGAAAAAAATAATATAACTGGATTAATTATAGATTTAAGAGATAATACAGGAGGTTATTTAAATGTAACTTCAAAAATTGCGGACATATTTATAGAAAAGAACAAAGTAATATATGAACTTAAAGATAATACAGGAGTTATAAAAAAATATAGAGCAGAAACAAGTTCAAATAAAAATTATCCTATATCAGTAATTATAAATGGTGCTAGTGCATCTGCTAGTGAGATATTAGCTCTTGCACTTAAAGAAAGCTATGGTGCAACAATTGTAGGAACAACATCATTTGGAAAAGGAACAATACAAGAAACTGAATCACTTACAAGTGGAAGCATGGTTAAATATACAACTGCTTATTGGTTAAGTCCAAACGGTAATTCAATAAATAATGTTGGAATAGAACCAGACATAGTTATTGAAAATGAAACAGAAGAAGACAGTCAACTATTAAAAGCAATAGAAATAGTTAAATAAAGTTTTAACTATTTTTTAATTGTGATATAATACGCTAGAGAAAGGAAACAAAATGCAAATTAGAGAAAATGATAAATTGTTAATACATTGTTATAAACATGATGGTTCTATTCATAAATCATGGAGTGATGCCATAGTATTAGATGTAAAAGATGATTGTATAGTATTAGGAAATAATAATTCATTAGTTATTAATGAAGATGGTAAAATCTGGAGAACTAAAGAACCAGCAATAATGTTTTTTTTTAAAAACAGATGGTTTAATATAATAGCTCAGTTAAAGGAAAAAGGAATATATTATTATTGTAATATTGCTAGTCCTTATATAATAGAAGCAAATTGTGTTAAATTTATTGATTATGATTTAGATTTAAGAATATTCCCAAATGGTTCTTTTAAAGTATTAGATAAAAATGAATATGAATATCATAAAGAGATTATGAATTATTCTAATGAAATAGATGATATTTTAAAAAGAGAATTAAGTTCACTTATTAATATAAAAAGAAATAAAGAATATCCTTTTAATACAGAATTAATAAAAAAATATTATGTAAAATATCAAAATTATGTAGATAATTAGGCTATTTTAGTGCATATTTTAGGGAAAAATACAAAAAATGTCAAAAAAACAAAAAAAAATTAAAAAAGTTGTTGACAAAGGAAAAGTGAAATGTTATATTATTAGAGCAACTGAGAGATATGGCTTGAAATAAGAGATTGATCTTTGAAAACTAAGTAAAATGTGAGTTTCAGAGCGAGGATTAAATAATCAATTAATTTGAGTTATTTTTTATGAGAGTTTGATCCTGGCTCAGGATTAACGCTGGCGGCATGCCTAAGACATGCAAGTCGAACGAAGTACACCAATGAAATAAATTGAAATTAGAGAGCTTGCTCAAAGATGGATTTTTATGGATTTGGATTCTGTACTTAGTGGCGGACGGGTGAGTAACACATGGGTTATCTGCCTTTAAGTTGGGGACAACAGTTGGAAACGACTGCTAATACCGAATGTGACAGAAATGTTAAAGGAGCCTTTAAAGCTCCGCTTAAAGATGAGCCTGTGGCGTATTAGCTAGTTGGTGGGATAATGGCCTACCAAGGCAATGATGCGTAGCCGGACTGAGAGGTCGATCGGCCACACTGGGACTGAGACACGGCCCAGACTCCTACGGGAGACAGCAGTTAGGAATATTCGGCAATGGGGGAAACCCTGACCGAGCAATGCCGTGTGAGTGATGAAGGCCCTTTGGGTTGTAAAACTCTTTTATTTGGAAAGAAATGTAAATATAGGAAATGATATTTATTTGACGGTACCAATTGAATAAGCCCCGGCTAACTACGTGCCAGCAGCCGCGGTAATACGTAGGGGGCAAGCGTTATCCGGATTCATTGGGCGTAAAGAGTATGTAGGCGGTTTATTAAGTCTAGAATTAAAGCCCGAGGCTTAACCTCGGTTAGTTTTAGATACTGGTAAACTAGAGTATGGTAGAGGCAAATGGAATTCCTAGTGTAGCGGTGAAATGCGTAGATATTAGGAGGAACATCAGTGGCGAAGGCGATTTGCTGGGCCGTTACTGACGCTGAGATACGAAAGCGTGGGGAGCAAATAGGATTAGATACCCTAGTAGTCCACGCCGTAAAC
>CAVCAD010000017.1:0-12478 GCA_963600145.1 Bacteroidaceae bacterium | reverse complement strand
TTGTGAAATTTTTTTCTTATAATTGCCTAGACATTTTAGCATATTTATGATATATTGTTAATGTGTAAGTGATTATGCTATGCATTCTTGCATATAATAATATTGCTATATAATAGCAATAAAAAAGCTAGTGATTCCCACTATAAGAGGAACTTAAAAAAGCGGCGATTCCGGCCATAACAGGAACTTAAAAAAGCGGCGATTCCGGCCATAACAGCGAATTTAAAAAAGAAACTAGAGAGCAAACTCTAGTTTTATTTTGGTTTTTAATATATAATATTATTTGAAGGTGATGTTGTGAAAAGCCTAGAATTGGTTAGATTGGATTCAAAATATTGTGATTATTTAAGACAATTTGATAAAAAAGTTCCATATAATTATGGCAAAAAAGAATTAAGACCATTTATTGGCGTATTATTTGAAGTTAATAATAGTAAATATTTTGCACCATTATCTAGTCCTAAACCAAAACATAAAATTATGAAAACTACTTTGGATTTTTTGAAAATTTCAAACGGTGATTTAGGAGCAATAAACTTTAATAATATGCTGCCGGTAACGGATAAAAATATTATTAAATTAAACTTGGATAATGAGTGTTTAACTAAAGCCGAAGAAAAATATATTAAGATGTTAAAAAAACAAATATTTTGGCTAAATCGTAACGATGATAAGTTATATTGCAGATCTAAAAAACTATATGACAAGTATTTAAATGGTACATTAAATGAAAGTGTTGCTAAAAGATGCTGTAATTTTAAATTATTGGAAGAAAAATGTAGTGAATATAATAAATGTAATTGACCGTATGATATTTTTTTGTAAAGATGAATTATTTAAAGTATTTTATTTACATTGAATTAAGTTTTAATAAGGTATAAATAATATAACTTCTTTTAAAACTATTTTATTAGAAGCATTATTGTAGTATAATACAGGGTATAAGGAGGCGAAAAAATGGATTATGTTTTTATAACATATGGATTAACTATTATAGCATTTTTAATTACTGTATTTGCTCAAATATTCATAAGTGTAACATATAAAAAATATAATGAAGTTAAAAACAAAAATGGTTTAACTGGTTATGAAGCAGCAAGAGAAATATTAGATAAAAATGGACTTAAAAATGTGCAAATTATGCAAGTTAATGGTTATTTATCTGATCATTATGATCCTAAAAGTAAAGAAGTAAGATTGTCTTCAAATAATTATAGATTTGCATCAATATCAGCAGTTGCTGTTGCTTGTCATGAATGTGGTCATGCTATACAAGATAAAGAAGGTTATATTTTTATGAGAATAAGAGCAGCACTTGTACCAGTAGTTAATTTTTCTTCTTATGCAGGATATATTGCAATTTTAATAGGAAGTTTATTTAGTTTAATTGATTTAATTTGGATAGGAATTCTATTAGAAATGGTTATATTACTTTTTCAAATTGTTACACTTCCTGTTGAGATAGATGCAAGTAAAAAAGCTTTAACTGAAATAAAATCAAGAGGTATTTTATTAGATGAAGAAAATAGTAAAGGCAAACAAGTTCTTATAGCTGCGGCACTTACATATGTTGCATCAGTTGCTTCTGCATTATTACAAATATTAAGATTAATTTTAATGTTCAATCGAAGAAGAGATTAATTATTAAAAACATTAATATTTTTGAATTTTTCTTCCATAATAATATTAGGAGGATATATGACACAGAAAGAATTATTATACATTACAGATGCATATAAACATGAAGATAATATTATTAAAATATGTGAAGAGATAGTAAATTATATTCAGGATTTATCTTTAATTAATTTTTTAGAAAATGAAATTAAAAAACATAATATTATGAAAGATAAATTACTTAATATAATGGAGGAAGCAAAAAATGAATGATAAATTATTAATGGAAAATTATTTACTTTGCTTAAAAAGCATGGTTGAAGTATATGTCCATGGAACTATAGAAAGTTCAAATTCTACTGTTAGAGATATTTTAAAAACTGGATTAGATGAAACTCTTAAACATCAGGCAAGAAATTTTAATGAGATGGCTAAGCGTGGATGGTATATAGTTAAGAATGTTAATGTTCAAGAAATAAATAAAGCATTAAAAATGTTAAATCAATAAGTATAGAACCAAGATAATTCTTGGTTTTATTTATTTTTTTGTTTAAATAATTATATAAATATGTTAATATTATATTAAGGTTAGTTAAGATAGTGTGATTTTGAAAAAAAATTAAAATGGTATTCACTCCTGATGCTTCTAGCTTTATAACTATCCCAAAAACATACAAAGTAATTATGTTATATACAAAATCTAATTATATAACAAATAATGCTTGAATTCCGCCATACTTACAATCAAATTCAACTCAATGTAATAGGTGGGATACATTATTAACTAATGGTAAAAATAAAATGTTTTATAATACATGTGATTAATTAAAATATGGTGATAATTATGCTAAAAAAAATATATAAAATAGGTGAATTAACTTTATTAAAAAAATATAAAGAACGTGAAAGAATTACACACCCATTAATTGATTTGTTTTGGGAATGTACTTTAACTTGTAATGCTAGTTGTAAACATTGTGGAAGTAATGCTGAAAAAAAGAAATATGAAAAAGAATTGAGTACTGATGAAATAAAGCAAGCATTTAAACAAATAGCAAATGATATGGATCCTAGTAAAATTTTAATAAATGTTACAGGGGGAGAGCCTTTAGTTAGAAAAGATTTATGCGATGTAATGCAGTATGCAAATGAATTAGGATTTCACTGGGGGATGACAACAAATGGCATTTTATTAAATGATGAAAACATTGAAAAATTAAAAAATGCTAATATGGAAACTATTTCTATAAGTATTGATGGTTTAGAAGAAACACATGATTTATTTAGAGGAGTAGTAGGTTCATATAAAGTAATAATTAATAATATAAAAAAATTACAAAAAGCAAATTTTGTAAAGCATATTCAAGTAACTACAGTATTTCATAAAGAGAATATAAATCAATTAGAAAAGTTATATAATGTAATGGTGGATTTAGGTATAGACTCTTGGAGATTAGTATCAATGGATCCAATAGGAAGAGCAAATGAAAATAATAATTTATTACTTGATGGAAAAGAAATAAAACAATTACTTGATTTTATTAAATTAAAGAAAAATAATAAAAAATTAAAACTTACATATGGTTGCCCGGGATTCTTAGGATTAGATTATGAAAAAGAAGTTAGAAAACATTATTTTTATTGTAGGACAGGAATAAATATAGCAAGTATATTATATAATGGGGATTTATTTGTCTGTCCTAATGTACCAAGAATAAAAAGATTTATACAAGGAAATATTAGAGTAGATAATTTTAAAGATGTATGGGATAATAAATATATAGAATTTAGAAATAAAAACCGAACTATATGCGAAGAATGTAGTAAATGTATATGTTGGGATTATTGTTTGGGCGGAGCTTTTCACACTTGGGATTTTAATAATAATAAACAAAATAAATGCCCTTATAAAATGATGAATAAAATAGGAGAAAAATATGAAGAAGATAATTAAAAAAATTAAAAAATGTTTACTCGGTATTGGAAATTTTTTATTAATAATACCAGGGAAAGTATTTGCTATAGATGAAGGAGGTTCAATACCTTTATATGGTGTACCTGATAAAGAAGAAATGCGATATTTGTATCTTAGCATTTTCTTGCAAGCACTTAAAATTTTTCTTATACCAATAACACTTTTAATTGGAGGCACAATATTATATCTGAAAAAAAGTAAAGCTAGTAAAAAAAGAAAAATTATAGTTGCATTATTAGTACTTACTATAATAATTTTTTTATTAATTAATTTATATTATTATGCACAAAATTAGTTGCATTTTGTCTAAAATTTTAGTACAATTAATCTTGCTTAAGTTATTCTTAGTATTTAGTTTCTCCGACTTATACTCAGAAATAACCGATTAATATATATGAAATGGAGGTAAAATTATGGCTTTAAAAAAAGAAGAGAAAGATAGTATTATTTCTAAATTTAGAAAAAATGAAAAAGACACTGGTACAGTAGAAGTTCAAGTTGCACTTTTAACTCGTGAGATTGAAGTTTTAACTGAACATATGAAACAACATAAACATGACTATCATTCAAAATTAGGTCTTTTAAAGAAAGTAGGTAGAAGAAGAAGCTTACTTAATTATCTAAAGAAAGAAGATACTAATAGATATCGTGAGATAATCAAAAAATTAAATATTAGAAAGTAGGCACTTATTTTTAGTGCCTTTTTATTTTGAAAGGGTGTATTATATGAGAAGATTCGAATATGAGTTCGATGGTAGGAAACTTGTAATTGAAAATGGCGAGGTAGCTAAACAAGCAAATGGTTCAGTAGTAGTAAGATATAACGATACTGTTGTTCTATCTGCGGTTGTGATGAGTGAAAAAAAGAGTGAAGCAGATTTCTTCCCTCTTACAATAGTATATCAAGAGAAATTATATTCTGTTGGTAAAATTCCAGGAGGTTTTATAAAAAGAGAGGGCAGACCAACAGATGCAGCAACATTAAGTGCAAGATGTATTGATAGACCAATTAGGCCTATGTTTGATGAAAACTTTAGAAATGAAGTACAAGTTGTAAATACAATTTTAAGTGTTGATAATGATTGTTCTCCTGATATGACAGCATTATTTGCTTCATCACTAGCCCTTGGAATTTCTAAAATTCCATTTGCAGGTCCAGTTGCAGGTGTAGTTGTTGGTAAACTTGATGGTAAACTTGTAATAAATCCAAAAGCAGAGGATATTGATAAACTAACTATTAATTTAACAGTCGCAGGTACAAAAGACGCTATAAATATGGTTGAAAGTGGAAGTAAAGAAGTTAGTGAAGATGAAATGCTTGAAGCACTTATGTTCGGACATGAATATATTAAAGAGTTATGTGCTATCCAAGAAGATATTATTTCTGAAATTGGTGTTCCAAAAATAGAAGTAGAACTTGCTGAACTTAAAGAAGAAATTATTAAAGAAGTTACTAATAATATTCAAAATGATATGACAGAGGCTATTCAAATCAAAGATAAACTTGAAAAATATAAAAGAATAGATGAGGTAAAAGCAAAAGCATTAGAAGATTATAAAACTAATCATGAAGAAGATGAAACATTAGAATCAGATTTAAACCAAGTTAAAAAAATAGCTGATAATATTGAAGCAACTGAAGTAAGAAGATTAATAATTGAGGAACATATTAGACCAGATGGAAGAGATATGGATGAAATAAGACCGCTTTCAGCATCAATAGATTTCTTGCCAAGAACACATGGTAGTGGTTTATTTACACGTGGACAAACTCAAGCACTAGCAATTACAACATTAGGAGCACTTAATGAACATCAAATATTAGATGGACTTGGAATAGAAGATGAAAAAAGATTTATGTTTCATTATAATTTCCCAGCATTTTGTGTAGGTGAAACTGGAAGATATGGAAGCCCTGGTAGAAGAGAAATAGGACATGGTGCTTTAGCAGAACGTGCTCTTCTTCAAGTAATGCCAAGTGAAGATGAATTCCCTTATACAGTTAGAGTAGTAAGTGAAGTACTAGAAAGCAATGGTTCTAGTTCACAAGCAAGTATTTGTGCTGGTTGTTTATCATTAATGGCTGCTGGTGTTCCTATTAAAGC
This sequence comes from Bacteroidaceae bacterium, assembly GCA_963600145.1. GTDB lineage: Bacteria > Bacillota_I > Bacilli_A > RF39 > UBA660 > CAVCAD01. The sequence goes on along the minus strand of CAVCAD010000017.1, from coordinate 6,781 downwards.
TCCAGTTGCAGGTATTGCTATGGGACTTATTACAAAAGATGGTGATTGCAATAGTGATTATACTATATTAACTGATATTCAAGGTTTAGAAGATCACATGGGAGATATGGACTTTAAAGTCGCAGGTACTAGAAATGGTATAACTGCTTTACAGATGGATATAAAAATAAAAGGAGTAACAGAAACAGTTTTAAAAGAAGCACTTGCTCAAGCTAAAAAAGCAAGAATGCAAATTTTAGATGTAATTACTGATGTAATAAGCGAACCTAGAAAAGAATTATCTAAATATGCTCCTAAAACTGAAATTATGCATATAAATCCAGATAAAATAAAAGATGTTATTGGAAAAGGTGGAGACACTATTACTAAAATTATTTTAGAAGCATCAAATGTAAAATCAGTTAATGATAAAGACGCAGTTAAAATTGAATTAGATGATGATGGAAAAGTATTAATATATCATAGTGATTATAATGTTATTGAAAAAGCAAAACAAGCTATTGAAGATATAATTAAAGAAGTTGAAATTGGAAAAGTTTATTCAGCAAAAGTAGTTAAAATTGAAGAATTTGGATGCTTTGTAGAACTTTGGCCTGGCTGTGAAGGATTAGTACATATATCTCAGTTAGATACTAAGAGAGTTGGTAAAACTAGTGATATTGTAAAAGTTGGTGATGAAATAATAGTAAAAGCAACTGGCTATGATAAAAGAGGTAAACTTAATTTATCAAGAAAAGAAGCAATACTTGATGCTAATAAACAAAAAGAAGAAGTAATAATAATTGAAGAATAAAAAAATACTTAAACTTAAGTATTTTTTATTTTTTTATTATAATTATATGTTTCTATTTCATACTTATTATTTCTTGGAACATAATATTTTTTATCTTTTATTTTATCAGGTAAATACTGTTGTTTTACATAATAATATGGAGGATAGTTATGCGGATAAAGATAATCCTTACTATTTGTTTTTATATGCTTTGGTGTAGACCCAGTATTTCCTAATCTAACATCATTTATTGCTTCATTAATCGCAGTATATGCAGAATTACTTTTTGGACTTAATGCCATATCTATAACAGCACACGCTAGTGGTTTACTTAATTCTTCTATTCCAAGTCTTTCCGCAGCATTAATAGCATTTAATACTTTAGTTCCCATCATAGGGTTAGCAAGACCAATATCTTCATAAGCAATTACAAGCATTCTTCTATAAAGTATTTCTAAATCTCCACCTTCAATTAATCTAGCAAGGTAGTGTAAAGCAGCATCAACATCACTACCTCTAATACTTTTTTGAAAAGCAGATAATAAATCATAATGAGCATCACCATCTTTATCACTAAAAAAATTTGATTTAGAATTAATTTCTTCTAATTTTTCTATAGTAATTTCATTTTTAAAACTATAATATGCAAATTCAATTAAATTATATGCATATCTAATATCACCACAAGAAATTTTAGCTATATAATCCACTGTTTTTTTATCAATATTAAAATCATTATAAACATTCTTTACATTTTTTATTCCTTTTTTAATATCATCTTCATTTAAACTTTTAAGTTCTAACATTTGACATCTACTTCTAAGAGCAGGATTAATTGTATGAAAAGGATTAGTAGATGTAAGACCAATTAAAATAATAAGACCACTTTCAATATATGATAATAATAAATCTTGTTTATCTTTATTCATTCTATGAATTTCATCAACTATTAATATTAAATCACCATACATTTTTGCTTCTTCAATTACAATTTCAAAATCTTTTTTAGAATTAATTGTTGCATTTAACATTCTATATCTTTTATTTAAATCATTAACTAAAGCTAGTGCTATTGTAGTTTTACCTGCACCAGAAGGACCATATAAAATAATATTAAATATCTTATTATTTTTTACTAAATTAGTAAGTATTTTATTTTTACCTATTAAGTGTTCTTGACCTAAAACATCTTTTAATGATTTTGGTCTTAATTCATTTTGTAAAAGTTGCATATTTATCACCTTAATTATTTTATCAAATATTATTTTATAAGTCTATTTTTCTAATTGATATAGATATTAATTAATATTAAATAATATATTTACTAAAAAGAGTTAAAAAAGTGTAAACATATATATATTTTAAAGATATTTTTTTAAATATATGAGATAATTATGTTAAGTGAGTGGTATGAATAATAATTATTTAAATGATTACTTAACTTATCTAGAATTTCAAAAAAAATATTCAAATGAAACTATTAATTCATTTAAATATGATTTAAAAAAATTTATTAGTTTTTTAGGAAGTAAAAGTTTAATTAATGTAGAAACAGAAGATATTTCTAATTATTTAAAATATATAAGTAATTTAAATGCATCAAGTATTAATAGAAATATTAGTTCTATAAGAGGTTTATATAAATATTTAATAATGATGGAAGTTATAAATAAAAATCCACTTGATAAAATTAAAAATTTAAAACAAGATAAAAGACTTTTAAAATATTTATCTATAGAAGATGTAGACAAACTTTTAAATATTCAAATTAAAACTCACTATGATTATAGAAATAAAGCTATACTTGAACTTATGTATGCATGTGGTTTAAGAGCAAGTGAAGTTGTTTCTTTAAGAATACAAAATATTGATTTTAGTAATTCACTACTTAGAGTTTTTGGTAAAGGTTCAAAAGAAAGAATAGTACCAATTAATGAAGAAGCTCTTGAAATACTTGATATTTATATAAAAGAATATAGATGTAAATTTATAAAAAAAGGTGTTCAAAATGAATATTTATTTTTAAATAATCATGGAAAAAAATTAACTAGAAATGCACTTAATTTAATAATTAAACAAATATGTAAAAATGAAGGAATAGATAAATATGTAACACCTCATGTTCTTAGACATTCATTTGCTACCCATTTACTTGAAAATGGAGCAGATTTAAGGGTAATTCAAGAACTTTTAGGTCATTCAAATATTGATACCACAGAGGTTTATTTAGATGTTACAAACCAAAATATAAAAAATGAATATGTTATAAGTCATCCGAGATATAGAAAGTAGGAGAGGGTATGTTTAAAAGAATTTTTTTAGTAGTAATAGATAGTTTAGGAGTTGGAGCAGCACCAGATGCATTAAATTATAAAGATGAAGATGCTAATACAATTCTTCATTTACTTGAAAATAAAAATTATAATTTAAATATTTTTGAGCATTTAGGATTAACTAAATTAGTTGGTTTAAATGCAAGTAGAACATATGGTTATTATATGAGATCAAAAATAAAAAGCAAAGATAAAAGTGATATAGCTGGTTATCATGAAATGATGGGTATTATTAATAATGATGAAAATATATTTCAAAATGGAATACCTTTTGAATTAATATCAATGATTAAAAATGAAACTGGACTTGATGTTGTTGGAAATGTTAGATGTAGTGAAGAAACAGCAATAAGTGAATTTGGAGAAATGCATCTTAAGTCTAAATCATTAATTATGTTTACTACTTTTGATGATGTTCTTGAGATTATGACTCATGAAAAATTTTTACCATTTGAAGTTCTTATAAAGATAGGTGAAAAAGTTAGAGAACTTACAAATAATAGTCCCTATAAAATTAATAAAATTTGTGTTAGAACTTTTACTGGTAAATTAAATAATTTTTCTCTAACAAATGATATAGAATATTTTACATCAGATCCTGATTATAATGCATTAGATTTACTTACTAATATGATGATCCCTACAATACTTATTGGTAAAACACCAGTACTATTTAATAATTATTCAGCAAGTACTAATATTAAAACTAATACTAACTTAGAAACATTAATGAAATTAATTGATTTTTCTAAAGCTAGTTTTAAAGGATTATGTTTTGCAAGTCTTTCTGATTTAGATGCTTATGCTCATAATAGAAATAGTTCTGATTACTTAAAAGGTCTTGAAGAAATTAATTATTATTTACCAATATTTTTAAAAAATTTAAAAAAGAGTGATTTATTAATTATAACTTCATCTCATGGTAATGATACAACATATAAAGGTAATGAACATACAAGAGAATATGTACCAATAATGCTTTTTAGCACATCATTTAAAGAAAGTAAAATGTTAGAAGATAGAAACACACTTTCAGATATATCCGCAACTATCCTTGAAAATTATGAAATTAAAAATGATATTGGAATAGGCAACAGTATTTTAGATGATATAGAAGAACTTTATAATAAAAATTAAAAGAAGGAATGTAGTTTATTCCTTCTTATTTTGCTCTATAGTTTGATCTTTGATTACTTTTTCTACAAGTAGCTTTACTATTACTTTTTCTAGCTCTTGCTCTAGAATTAGATCTTTGATTACTTCTTAAACTTGTCATATATTTTTATCACCACCTACATTTATTATGAATGATTAATATAAAATTAAACCTAAATATATTTGGTAATAATTGGATAGGTAAATTAATATTAATTAAATATGGAATATAAATTTATATTATCTTTACTTATATCTTTATTAGCAGGTTTATCTACATTAATTGGATATTTTATAATATATATTAAAGTTAAAAATATAAATAAATTTTTATCTTTTTTTCTTACACTTTCATTTTCAATAATGATTAATATATCTATATTTGAATTAATACCACATGCTACTATATATTTTTTAAATAAATATAATTTTATATTAATTCTTACAATTATAACTTTTATATTTACTATTTCTCAAATACTAGTAAAAAGAGTAGGAGAGATAGTAAATAAAAAAGTAAAAATACATAGTAATTTATATAATATTGGTATTTTATCTACTATAGTTTTATTTATGCATAATATGCCTGAGGGAGTAGCAACATTTATAAGTAGTTATAACAATTTAAAATTAGGAATAACACTTTCATTTTCAATAATTATGCATAATATACCAGAAGGTATAAATATTGCACTTCCAATATATTATGCAACACATAGTAAAAGAAATGCATTTAAATATGTATTTATATGTGCCTTAGCTGAACCAATAGGTGCTTTATTAGCATATTTACTACTATATAATATCAATTCTGATTATTTATTAAATATAACATTATTAATTGTATCCGGTATAATGTTATCTATATCTATAAATGAAATATTTCCTGAATCAATTAAATATAATAATGGAAAACTTAATAAAAAAGCTTACTTTTTAGGTATGCTTTTTGTAATATTATCTTTATTAATTTTTTAAATATTACTTCACTATTTTATAGAACTTAACATAATATATATTATAAGAACTTATATATTATATAAAATATATTAGTATAATAAGATATTTTAGTTATATAATTAAATACTATATATACTTATTACTTATATATATTAAATTAAATATATTATAATTATAAATCATTATTAATAAATATATTTAATTTTATTATGTAATAAATAACTTATATTAATATTATTATATATAAATAAACTAATTATATTATTAATATAAATATATTTATCTAATACAACTATATTTATATATAAAATTTATCTAATATAACCACTCTCTTCTATTAAATATTTGAAGTAGGGGGAGTATTTTATTTTTTATATTTATTAATTATTTCATCAAAATAAGGTTTTAATCCTATATTATTATCTCTATGAGCAGGTAGTGCATATAAATCATATCCAGGAAATTCATTAGCTTCAATAATAAAAGGCTTATCTGGACCAATACATATATCCCAACCAATATAATTAACTTTATCATTTAATTTACTAGCATCTTTTACTAATTTTATTGCATCATTCCAAAATGGTATTTTAAAACCAATTATTTTTTCATTTGTTATAGGGTGTTTAGTATATAATACTCCATTTTTATCTATCGCAGGATATTTTATTATCCCCTTTTCTATTTCTATTTTAGCACATAAACCTTCATGATTAAAATTATCTACAATATTTTTATTATTACCAATTCTTAAAAGTGCTGCTGCAACCTCACCATAAATTGTAACTATTCTAATAGTATTTATTGAATAAGGATGAAGACTACTCATATCTTTATGTTGAACAGCAATTTCTTCTAAAAGTAATTGATTATTTTTAAGTAATTTTTCAAATATTTTTCTTTCTTCACTATGATTTACAATTATCTTTTCTATACCTTTACCACAAGATTCAGATAAAGGTTTAGCAATAAATTCATTATGTTTTTTTATAAAATTTAAGTAATCATTATAATTATTTTCATTAATTAATATAAAATCTCTATTTAAAAATTTATTATATTTATTATTAAATTTTGCTTTATCTTTAAATTCATCAATATAATTCATATCATTTAATAATTTAATATATTCATTATTAACTCCTCTAGTTATAATAGTTTTTCTTTCTCTATCATTCATATCATACATTTTAAATAATCTATAATCTATATAACCTGCTTTATATTTAAAACCACAGTAAATCATATCAAAAAATATATATATTTTTGATTTCTTTGTTTCTTTATGAACTTTATTAATTTCTTTAAAAAAATTACTATAATTCATATTTAAAATTCTTTTAATTACATAATTCATTTTTACCTCTTTAATTTATTTAATATTTTTTCATATGCAGGTGCATATCTTTTTTCTACTCTTTCATAATCCTTTACAGTAGGATTCTTTATTCTAGTCATATCCATATTGTTTTTAAGATCAGCTAACTTAACATTTAAGGCTTCTTTAGATCCATTTTTAATTAAATTATCAATATAAGTATTATAATCCATTGGCTTAATA
>CAVCAD010000016.1:0-2447 GCA_963600145.1 Bacteroidaceae bacterium | reverse complement strand
ACTCTACTATCGCTATTATTTACATATTCACCCAATATGTAACCTATATCATAAGAATAACCTATCATTCCTTCATCAATGCAGTCTTTAATAGAAGAACCTTGTTTATTAAAATATTCTACTATATCCGAGTTTTTGATAAACTTTTTATATAAATTTATAACGTTTAACCTTTTCCATTTTAATAAACTCATTCCAATTTGAAATATATTATTTTTTATGCCATTTTCTCTTTGAATACTCAATATATGTGCTTTTCTTAATTCATCTGCTTTGATATCAATGCCATAATTATCTCTTAAATAATCGCTTGCAGTAAATTCAAGTATAATTGATGGAGTTTCAAAAAAAACTATCCATAATATCAGGGGAATTTTTTGAATTATCAAATCTTAATTTATGTCCAATTTCATGACATAGTAATACTACATCATAACAAGTTCCAGATAATAACACTCTACTTTCTGAAGCTTTTGTTATACAATTATCATCATCTTTATTCAATGTTCCTTTATCTATACTATAACTATTTTTTAATTTTTCTAATATTCTATCAAACTCTTTTTCTTTTCCATACAATTGATATACATCTTTAGATATTTTTACTACACTTTCAAAATCTAACTTAGGTAAACTATTTATGTATTCTAAATAATATCCAACGAAAGACACATTATTATTTTCTTTACTCTTATCTATATTCTCAAATACATTAGCATCTAAATATCTTAAACTATCACAATCTTTTAGAAAAGAATGTATTTGTTTTAATAAGCTTACATTTATTATACTATTATCCATATTATCTACCTATTATGAGAAAATAAGACTTTTTAATCATAATTAATATGTGGATTTCTTTCTGCAGGAGTAAACCAATCAATATTATATCTTTCTTTTAAAATACTTTTTTCTATTGCCCATCTTGTATGACAACTTCCAAAAACTGGTATCTTTTTGCCATTTTCTATTTTTAATAATCCTTGTTCAATAAGTTTTTCATCAACTTCATTTTCTATTTCTTTTAAATATTTATCAACATCTTTATCTTGTTTTTCTAGAGTTATTTCCCAACTTTCCATTGCATCATAGACATCTAAATAAAGTTCAAATGTATCATTTTCCTTTAATGTAACTTCATTAGGTAATTTGTTTTTATATCTTTCTCGATTGCCTATTATACCTTCTTGATATGGAATTGTTAATTTCAATCCATCTGATGTTATTTCATCAACTATTACAGTAATTTTATCCATAACTATTGGTGTATTCGTTATTACTTTATAATATGAAATTATTGGCTATACTCCTTGTTTTTTCAACTCTTCTCTAGTTCCATAACATCCATGAAATAGAATATGAGTAAATTTTATATAATAATCATTATTCATAGTTGGATGTATAACATCTTTATTTGGAAAACCTTTCCTTATCGTTTCCTTTGCTTCTTCAGGTTTTTCCCTTAAATAATTTAAAAATGTATATACACCAGTAGCTTTAAAATTAGAATTTAATTCTGCAATTTGTTTTGCAGTATATCCTTCAACATTAATTGCATTAGGTATATCATAAGTTTTTTGGACTAAATATTTAGTAAATTCATTGAATATATCATCATACTTTGATAGATTCTTAAACAACACTTTATAAACTGCATCACTTTTTCCTATTTCATTTTTGAAATAATCAATAATTAATTTTGAGAAAAAGGGATCTTTCACTTTACTTTCAACTATCTTTTCAAAAGATAAATCTATTTTTTTCATCGTTTCCTTCTTTATCAAAAGATAAAACTTTTTTAAAAAGTATTTCATATTCTGATAACAAATCAATAAACTCATTCCAGTTTTTAGTAAATGCACCATTACCATTTATTTGTTTATTTAATCCATTTATGTTAACTTTTAATTTCCAAACTATATTTTTATCACCAGAATATTCCGTATTCCAATCTACAATAATTGTTTTTAATCTATTACAGAACTTATCAAATTTTGTAATAGGAATTGAAACAATAGAATCTTTAATATAAGACATTTCACTATTGTTTACATATAATAAATCACATTTATTATTCCATTTTGTTAAAGACAGGCAATAGTTTTCAACAACGATATTAATACTTTCTTTTTTTAACTTGTCTTGTGAAAAATCATAGTCAGGAACACCATAAACCTTTTGTGGAACATTATCCTTTGGATTTATATCATATTTTTCTTTATTTTCATTTTTTCTCTTTTCTTGAAGCCAATTTGGTATTCCATATACTACTCTTGGTAAATTATCTTCAGGTTCTATATCATATTTTTCTTTAGCTTCCTCTTGTTTTGCCTTTGCTTCCTCTTCCCATTGTTTTCTAATTGCATCAGGAACACCATAAACTATTTGTGGTCTATTATCTTCTGCATCAATATCATATTTATCTTTTTTATTAAATAATCCCATAT
>CAVCAD010000015.1:0-2854 GCA_963600145.1 Bacteroidaceae bacterium | reverse complement strand
TCTCCTACACTTTATAAATATATCATATTTCAAAAAATAAAGCGATAATCATTTATCGCTAATATTTTGTTTCTAAAACTCCACTTAATATTGTAACTATATCAAAATCAGCTGCTGATGTATTTACTTGATATTCTCCAGTACTTGTAGATATTTTAACACTAGCTTTTGGAGGATCTTCATATAATTCATAAAATTCTATTGTATAGGTTTTAGTTCCTTTTACAGTTTCAGAAAATCTTCTAATAAAACTTTCTACAAATTTTTCTTTTATTATTCTAAGATCACCATATTTCCTATACACACCATAATCAACTGCTTCAACCATTGCTGCTTCCATTATTTCTTTAATTGCATATGTATTTTCTTCATCTGTTGTTGTAGTATTTTGAACAATTATCATAACTGTTGTTACAAATAAACCTAATATAACAATTAAATATCCCCAAAAAGATTCTTTCATTTTTTACTCATCTCCTTCTATTATAGTACTATGTCTACTAGGATCATAGTTATATATATTATCAGTTACATATACTTTCTTGTAACTTTTAGCATATCCGTTTACAGAACCATTAGCAAGTAATTTTAAGAACTCACTTTCACAAACATAATTGCTATTACAAACAAGAGAATTATCCATATAACCGCCATTATAAACAGAACTAATTTTAGTTTTATTATATTCTGTTATTTTTTTTCTATTTTCAGCAGTTAATTCAACTGTATATTGACTTTCAACACCATTTATGCCTTTGTTTTCCACCCATATATCATCACCAAGTGTTTCTATTTTTTCTATAATTTCTTTTGAACCTTGCCAATTCTTTCCTGCTGGTCTTTCATTTGGAAATAAATTATTTAAATCAACTGCTCTAAAGTAAAAACCTAGTGTATCAGATTCAGTACCAGAATCATTACAAATAAGTGTCATCCCAACTTTTTTACAACAACTATTTCCAACTCTTTCTACTCCAGCTGGGGTATCACATATACAATTTCTCGTACATGGACATGCCTGCCCAGCATAATTTGTTGTTTCATTACATAAATCCACAGAACAAATATATTCACCTTTACTTGTTTTAAATGATTTTCTTTGACCTTTTATTGTATACGAGACATTAACAGTAATATCAGTTGCATTAACATCTATTGGAAAAGAATAATCATCTAAATTAATCCAATTATTTTTATTTTCTCCACTTATTCCATCTCTTAATTCAATTTCACCATAATACATATTAGTTGCAAGTTTAGCATCTTGATAATATCCATAATCTTCAGTTATTGTATATAAAACTGCTGTATTACATGGAACATCAATCATAATATCAGTACAACCATTATCTCCACATTCAACTTTAGCTACCTGGCAAGAAGCACTAGAAGAATTTATATCTTTAGAAATATCATATTCACAAGCTGCATCTCCTGTTCCAGGACAATATGCTTTATATAATTCTTCATCTGGAACTTCCTTCTTATCATAAGTAAATGTTATTTTAGAATTATCTATCTTTTCTCTTTGTACATCAACAAATTTTTCATAATTACTATTATAATTATCACTACTTCCTGATGCTAAATCAAAATCAAATGATAAATTATATTCTCCATTAAATTCATTTTCTTTAGGAAGTTGATTATAATAACTACTTCCTGCGACTAAATTACAATTTTCTATATCTGTTATTAATGAATCTCTATAACTAATAGCAGTTTCATATTTTTTTCTAGAACTAGCTTCATTAGATTCAAAATATGCTTGTACTTCTGCTAAATCAACTTCTTCTTTTTCGCTAGAACAAGGAGAAGATGAACAAGCACCAGGACAATTAAGAGTTCCCGTATCTTTTCTTGTTTCTACAGCATCTAATCGTTGTCCTTTATCATTAGGGTATTTTGCTTTCCAAGTATATTCATACAAAGTTAATTTTTCACTACAACGGCCAAAATTACTTACTGTATCTCTTAAAGTACAAATAAAACGGATCCCACCATCATCATAATATTTATAATATCCATCACAACAACTTCCTCCTCGACCAGGACACGTTTGTGTTTCGGATGTTGTGCTAGTATAACCACCTAACTCAGCTAAAGCCTTCCATTTTTGCCACTCAGTATAAGCACTTCTTATTTTTTTATTTGCTTCATCTAAGTCTTTTTTAAATGTTTCAACTTTAATATTACTACTTAAAACTTCTCTTTTTGTAGTTATAATACTTAACCATTTATGATTATTATTACTTGCTTTACTTTTTACATCATATACAAAATATCTACCAGAAACAGCCTGTATTTTAGGCATAAATTCATATTCATATATTTCTCTTATATATACTTTACAATATTTATTACTATCAGTAATAAATAAAAAGTTGCTATCACCTGCTTTACAACTTGTTTCATCTGCTATAACAGCACAAAATTGAGGATCTTCTATTTTACCTGTTGTACTCTCTTCACAATTAGAAGATAAATCTGTTTTAGTTTTTGTTGGACAAGCTGACAAATTACTTGATTTAAGATTAATTATTTTAGAATTTTCAGTAGAATCACAACTTGTTACAAATTCTTGGTAATCGGAAAGAGCTATTGTATAAACACATGCTGAAGCACTTGACTCTCCTTCAAACTTTATTGTTAAATTAAAATTAATTGATTGACATTCTTCTATTTTTTTTATGCTTAATTCAACATCTAAACAATATCCATCATCACAAGCATATAAATTATTTGCATCATAACTAACAGAAATATTATTAGTACTTGAAGTAATACTTGATATATTTATCTTTTTACTAAATCTTATAGTTACTTTACTTTTACCACTTTCATCCCAAACTAC
>CAVCAD010000014.1:0-15037 GCA_963600145.1 Bacteroidaceae bacterium | reverse complement strand
ATATGTAAAAAAGACATAGTTTATCCATGTCTTCCTCCTCCAGATGAATGTCCTCCTCCACTATATCCTCCAGATGAACCACTACTTGAACTACTAGACATTACATAATGAGTAACGTGTTTTCTTAAGAATTTATCTTGTTTATTTTTATATATAACAGAATCTTTTTTTAAATATTCATTAGCACTACGTTCTTTTTTTATCATTTTATTTTTCTTTACTAATATTATAATTACTGTACTTGTTGTTCCTATAGATATCATTATTATTGAAACAACAGGTATAGAATAATATTCTTTTAAATAACCATATTCATCTATATAATAATTTTTTAATTCATCTTCTATACCATTTTTATAATAATTAGATAAATAATCAATTAATTTATTATAACCAGATAAATAATTTTGATTACTAATATCATAATATATATCATCTAATAATTCATTATATCTATCATCAGAAAAATATAATTGAGCATTACCAAATGTATATATATCATAATATTTATCTTGTTCATTATTATTTCTAAAGAAAAGAATACCACTATAATTATCAAAATCTAATCCAAAATCATTAAAATCATAAAAATTAACTGCATAATCTTCATTTTCATAATCATTTGTATATGTAAAGTCAGATGTTAATAATACTAAATCTGTTTTATAAGTTTGAATAAAAATATTTATTTTTTCATATAATATTTTTTCTTCTTCATCAGTTAATATATCTGCGAAATCATATATTTTTTCATTTGAATCTACATATGGCAGATTAATAATTACATTTTCTTTATTTGTTATATCCCATTTTTTATTAACACCATAATTATTTTCTTCTTTTCTTTCATAAGTATTAGTACTAGCAAATACATTAATATTTATTGTTAATAAAAGTATAATTAATAAATGTTTTATTATTTTTTTCATTATATTACACCACCTTATATACAATATAACTTAGTAAAATAAATATTAAAATGCATAATATAAATAATAGAATTGAACTTATAAATACTTTCTTTTTATCAAGTGGAATATTACCTATAAATTCACCTGTTTGTCCGTTCATAGCAAATATATATAATTTATTATTATATTTAACATTTACCATCCAAACAGGAAGTAAACAATATTCTTTTGATGTTAATATAGTATTAATATTTTCATCTTTAGTAATTACTGAAGAATAACCAATAGCACTAGACATAAAAATATCTTTTGTAGAATTATCTGCTCTAAGCTCAGCATCTTTATATGCTTTATCAGCATCAACATCATATCTTTCAGCAAGAAATCCTGATAAATATGCATGATTATAATCTACTAAATCATTATAATTAAATGGTTCAATACTATTCATAATATCATTTTCAAATCTAGTAGATCCATCTACAGGTATTTTTTCAAAATCAATTGAACCATCTCTTAATAATTCATAACTACTAGTTTCTGTATAATGTGTATTTCCAACTATCCATGTTCTTATTTTTTTTGCATCATAAATTATATTAGCATCTGTATGTATATTAAAAAGCCAAAAAGGTACATATACTCCTCTTATTTTTTCTATATTATCTTGATTATTAAAATTTTTAGGAACAAATGGTCTTCCTTTTGAAATATTTTTAAATGCTTCTATTGCTTTATCTTTTTCTATTTTAAAAGGTATTATTTTATCAGGAGCAAATTTACCTGATAATTTACTTTTCATAATCGCAGTATTTCTACAATAAATGCAAAAAGTAGCGGCTACAGTTTCATCTGCAACTATTTCTGCTCCACAATTTCCACATTTATAAATAGTTAAATTTTCATCAGTTAATTCTTCTTTATCTTCAAGTTTTACATTATTTTTTTCATTACTTGCATTATTATGTTTTTTAAGTTCTTCTAATGTATAATTAACTTTACAAAATTTACATTTCCAACTTCCTAAAGTAGGATTAAATTTTAAATTCGCTCCACAAGTTGGACATTTGTTATCTAATACAACTTCTTTTTCTTTAGTTTTCATAAAATCCTACCTCAAAATAATTATATTATGAAAATAATAAAAAATAAATAATTTATTTTTATTTTAAAATATAATTAATTACTAACATAACATCATCATATAAATAATATACAAGAAGTGTAGCAAGAAGTAAGAATGGACCAAAAGGTATAATATTATGTCTTTTTACTAGAATTAGAGCATAAAATAATCCTAAGATTGAAGCAACAAATATAGTTAATATTCCTGGTAAAAATCCAACTGCTGCTCCTATTATTAGTGATAATTTTATATCTCCATCACCTAAGCTTTCTTTTTTAAATACTATATTTCCAAGTATTTTAATAAGATACATTAAAGCAAACATTAAAAAAGCATATAAGCAAGAATTAATCATTTGATATATTCCTTTTGTAAAAAAAGTATCTATTAATATAAATGCAAGTGATATAAATACTACTCTATCACTTATATAATAATATTTAAAGTCAGTTACTGATGTAATAATTAATGCAGTAGTTAATATTAATGATATTATTAATTCATTTGATATACCAAATCTATAAAAAGCAAGTACATAAAGTACCATAGTAGTAAATTCTATTAATGGATAAACTGGATTAATTTGTTTTTTACAGTATGCACAATCTCCATGTAATATAATATAAGAAATAAGTGGAATATTCATATACCATTTTAATTTCTTTTTACAATGAGGGCAAAAACTTCCTGGTTTTATAACTGATATCTTATTAGGAATTCTATATCCCATACAACATGAGAAACTACCCATTATAAGCCCAAGAATAGCAATAATAATATAATATAATAACATTTTTAATCCACCTTTACATAACTGATTGATATAATCCAAACATAGGGATTATTACTGCTACAATTATACCACCAACTACAACTGCTAGCAACACAATCATAACTGGTTCAATAATTGACTTTAATGCATTTATAGAAGTTTTTAATTCTTTATTATAAAATTCACTAACTTTATCAAGCATATTAGCAAGTTCTCCAGTACTTTCACCTGTTTTTATCATATAATAAGCAAGTTCTGGAACAGCCCAATTATCTTTAAAAGCAAGACTCATTTTTTCACCTGATGCTAAATTATTAATTGTAACAAACATTATATTTTTATATATTTCATTGTTAGTTATTTTACTTAATATATCTATTGTATCTGTAAGTAATACATTATTTCTATTAAGGGAAGCAAATGTTTTAGAAAACATAGATATTTCAGAAGAAATTATTAATTTTCCAAATATAGGTAATTTCATAGCAAATGTTTGTAATGCTTTTCTAAATTCTTTAACATTATCATATAACAAATACAAACCAAGTACAGAAACAGCTAAAACAATTATTATATATAAATAATTTGATTTTATAAAATATGAAATATTAATTACTAATTGTGTAGTTGCAGGAATGGTTATATTAGGCATACTTCTATAAACTTTTTCAAACTGCGGAATAATATAAACTAATATAAATGTTACTACCGCTATAGCGAACACTATTACTATAGATGGATATGTTAAAGCACTTATAAATGCTCTTTTTGTATCTTCTGTTTCTTCATAGTATTCAGCCATTTCATCTAAAGTTCCTTCAATATCACCTATCATTTCTGATGCTTTAAGCATGTTAATCAAAAGTGAAGGAAACATAGTTCCTTGTCTTCTAAGAGCCTCAGAGAAACTTTCACCCATAGTAAGTTCATATACTATTGAATCAAATATTGAATTATATCTTTTTTGTTTATTTTGTCTTGCAAGTATTTTAACTGCATCAGTTAATGGTATACCTGCTTTTATATATGTAGATAATTGTGTTAACCAAAATATTAAATCTTTAGTTTTCATCTTTTTAGCAAGATATTTATTTTCACCATGTAAAAAGTTAATCCATTTACTAGTAGTAATTTCATATACAGTAAAACCTTCTTCTACTAAGTAAGAATAAGTATCTAATTTAGAAAATGCACTAAAATATCCTTTTATTAATTTACCACCAGGTTTTTTTGCTAAATACTGATATGTAGTTTTTTCTCTACTTCTTATTGAATCTGCTTCTTTATCTATTACTAATACTGAAAGTTTAGCTTCTTGTTTTTCTCTATATTTTTTTACAAATTCAATATTATCTATTTTATTTTCAATATAAAATTGTATTTTCTTAGGTATTTGTTTTAATGTATCAGAAGATTTCTCTGATACATTAGAGAATGCTTTTTGAATAGTATTAATAAAATTAGAAATAGTTCCTAATATAAATGTAGGAATATCATAAATAATAAACAATAATAAAAAGTATAATCCTCCAAATAAAGATGCAATAAATATAGAAATTTCATCAATAACTGGTTTAAATACATTATCTATACTTTTTGATACACTATCTTTATTAAGAGATATTATAGTATTAATACCATAATATATATAACTAAATAATGATGTTATTATTGTAATTATAAAATCAATAATTAAATATAATCCTTTAAATATATATGTAAATAATAATGCAATTTCTTTAAAAGGATTTGCTTTATTTTCTTTCTTTTTTACTGCGGCTACAGAAAAAACATCATCACCAGTCACACTTTGACTTTTTATTCTAGCCATAGACAAACACCCTTCTACCCTAAATATTATATCATACCCTTTTTTTTAATTAAAGACTATTTTTAACATAATTTACTTTTTTTAATAAAATATTATAGGTGATATAATTGAATACTTCATTTTTAAAGTTATTAAACTTCTCTAATTTTTCAAATATAATCAAAGGAACTAATAAAACTTTATCTTTTGTAAAACAAGCAATACCTATTTATAATAGTTCTAAACCTATTATAAATAATTTAAGAAATAACTTTAATAAATCTAATGATAAAACTATTTTAAAAAAAGAAAATTATAAATCTAAAAGAAATAATAATAACTTAAATAGAAATTATAATATGAATTCAATTACTTTTTTTCAGTAGAATTTTTACTTGATTTAATTTATTTATAATTTTATAATATTAGTGTTAATTGCCCCGTGGCCAAGTGGTAAGGCAATGGACTCTGACTCCATTATTCATAGGTTCGAATCCTATCGGGGTAGCCAAAAGAAAAATAACTATTTAAAAATTATTTTATTTTTAGTAATGTTTTCATTATCTATAACAATATTTTTAAATAGTTTTTTTATATTACCTGAATTTTTACAGTCAATTACTACATTATTAACATTATACTCTTTAATTACATTTATCATTTTATTTTTAACAGCTTCTATTTCATATTCAGTTGTTTCACCTTCTAAATCTACATATAAAGTATCTGCTTTGTATACCATTCTCATATAATCACCTTTTTTCTTATTTTATATTATATTATTTTAAAGTTCATTATATTCGACAAAAGTAGTTATTTATAGACAATAATAAAAACATTTATACTCACTTTTATTAGTTTAATAGACTTTAAGTAAAAAAAATAGTAAAATTATAAACGGAGAAATAAATATGAAAACATTTTTAGCTATTAACATTGGAAAATTCATTAATAAATTAAGTAGATTATTAGGTCATGAAGGTAGTGTTACTGGTGGTTCTATCGCACTTAGAATTGACAAGAATTTATTTAAAAATATAAAAATGCCTAAATATATTTTAGGTATTACTGGTTCAAGTGGTAAAAGTTCTACAACTGAACTTACATATAATATTTTAAAAAATAATAAATTATCTGTTGCTTATAATAAAAGTGGTAGTAATGCTATTAATGGTATAGCATCTCTTATAATAGATAATACAAATAATAAACTTGAATTTAATAAAGATGTTTTATTAATGGAACTTGATGAAAAATATATGCAATTTATATTTAAAGATTTTCAGCTTACACACTTAGTAATTACAAATGTTACACGTGATCAGCCACCAAGAAATACGCATCCTGAATTTATTGTAAATGAAATTAAAAAAGCAATAAATCCTAAAACTAAATTAATTTTAAATGCTGATGATCCTTTTGTTAAAACATTTGGTATAAATCATAAAGGAAAAGTAATTTATTATGCTCTTGATAAAAACAATTATTCTAAAAAATCTAATTTGAATAATATTGATGCTGCTTACTGTCCTATATGTAATAAGAAATTAATATATGATTTTTATCATTATGGTCATTTAGGTTCATATCATTGTCCTAATAATGATTTTGAAAGAGGGAAAATAGACTATTTAGGGACAAATATTAATTTAAATAATCAAACTATGACGATTAATAATAATTTAGTTCATATGCCTTCTAACTTTTTATATTCTGCTTATTTTGTTACTGCTAGTTATGCTTTAGCAAGTGAGATTGGAATAAATAACAAAGATATAATACGTTCTCTTAATAATAAAATTAATACTAAAAGACTTAATATATATAATTTTTATGGTAGAAAATGGCAAATGCTTGCTAGTAAAAATGAAAATAATTTAAGTTATAAGCAATCTTTAGATTATATAATTAATTCAGATGAAGTTAAAACTATAATACTTGGTTTTAATAATTCATCAAGAAGGTATACAGAAAATGATATATCTTGGATTTGGGATATTGACTTTGAAGAACTTAATGATGAAAAAATAGATAAAATATTAATAATAGGAAGATTTAGATATGATATGTTAACTAGATTAATGTATGCTGGTATAAATGAAGCAAAAATTATACTTATTGATGAAATAAATGATATTAGTGAAATTTTAAAAACTAAAACAATAGGTACAATATATTCTATGGTTTGTTTTGATATGGAAATTGTATTAAAAGATTTAATTAAAAAGGAGAATCAAAAATGATAATAAGAATTGCACATTTATATTATGATTTAATGAATCTTTATGGAGAAAATGCAAATATAAGAGCATTACAAATGTTTTTTGAAAGACAAAATGTAAATGTTAAAATTGATTATTTAACTGTAGGTGATGAAATTAACTTTAAAAAATATGATATATTTTATATGGGAATGGGTAGTGAAAAAAGTCAGTTAATCGCACTTAATGACTTAATGAAAAGAAAAAATGAAGTTAAAAAAGCAATTGAAGATAATAAATATTTCTTTTTAACAGGTAATTCATATGAATTACTTGGAAAATATATAATTGACTTTGATGGTAATAAAATAGAAACACTTAATATATTTAATTTCTATACTAAAATAATTACAATAAAAGATATGAATAATGCCGCTACTTTTAGAATTGTTGGTGAAACTTCAGGAAATACTAAATTAATTAAAGAAAAAGTAATAGGTTTTCAAAATAAATCAGGAACAATTTATAATAATGATAGTCCATTTCTAAATATTACATATGGTATTGGAGATAGACCTAATGAATGTAATGAAGGATATGTATATAATAATTTATATGCTACTCACTTAATAGGACCTTTATTTATAAGAAATCCATATTTAACTAATTATTTTGTTAAGAAAATTATTAAAGAAAAAGATAAAAATTTTAAATATAAAGATATTACTAATACTATAGAATTTAAAGCATATAAAAAATATTTGGAAAATTTTCCAAATATTTAATATGCTTTTTATTTTAAAGCATCTAATAATTCTTGTTTTTTCATTGAAGTATATCCTTCAATATTTTTTTCTTTAGCAATTTTTTTAAGTTCAGCAACAGTTAAACTACTTAAATCTTCTTTTGTTTCTTCTTTTACTACAGTTTTTGAAGCATCACCATTTAATGCTTTTTTAGCAATATCTATTAATTTTAAGAATTCTTTTTCATCTTGAATTGCAAGTTCACTTAACATTTTTCTATTGATTAATACATTTGCTTTATTAAGTCCATCTATGAATCTAGAATAACTAATTCCATTAGCACGACATACTGCGTTTAATCTTGTAATCCAAATTTTTCTAAATTCAGCTCCTCTTTTCTTTCTGTGTTGATAACTATCTGCTCCTGCATTAAAAACTTGTTCTTGTGCTGTTTTATAAAGTCTGTGTTTACTTCCAAAATATCCTTTTGCTTTCTTTAAAACTTTTTTTCTTCTTGCTCTTGTTACAGTTCCGCCTTTAACTCTTGTCATTTTTCTTCACCTCTATAATGCTTTCTTGTACCTACTAGCATCTGCTTTGCTTAGTACAGTACCTTTCCTATTTTTTCTATTAAATGATGTAGCTTTTAAACCTGTATTATGATTTCCACCAGGTCTTCCTATTTTAATACTTCCTCCTGCTCTTACATTTAACTTTTTGCTAATTGCTTTGTGTGTTTTTTGCTTTGGCATAAAAATTCCTCCTTCTACTTTATTGGTGCCAATAATGCATTCATGAATCTTCCTTCAAGCTTTGCTTCATTTTCAACAGTAGCAACATCTTCTAGACTTTTTATAAATCTTTCGATAACCTCTCTAGCAAGATCGGTATGTGCCATCTGTCTTCCCTTAAGTCTAATTGCAACTTTGATTTTATGACCTTTAAGTAAATACGCTTTAGCATTTCTAACTTTTGTTTCAAAATCATGAACATCAATAGTAATACTTAGTCTGTATTCTTTAACTTCAAGATTCATATCTCTCTGTTTCTTTTTAGCTTCTTTTTCTTTTTTCTGCTTCTCATAACGAAATTTATTATAATCAATTACCTTACATACAGGAGTTGGTTTTTCTGTCATTAAGACTAAATCAAGCCCTGCATACATTGCAAGTGTTCTAGCATCTTCAATTGATTTCATACCCAACTTTTCGCCATTTGGTCCAATAACCATAACTTCTGGTATTTTAATTTCATCATTAATTAATAATGCATCATTTTGTTTAGCTATTTCTAAACACCTCCATAAACATTTAAAAAGTGAATACAAATGTATTCACTCTAAAAAGCTTAAATTAAAGCCCTTTACCTACTCGCTTAATCGCAAATCAGGTGAGTGTATACACTTCTTTCTCTTTTTCTAATTAGAAATTATATTACATTATATGCAGTTTGTCAAATTATTTTCACCTCATGTTATTAACTAATTTTTTTACTTTAATATCATCTTTTTTTATTTTAAGCACTTTTTCAATATAACATTCTGGACAAAGTGGTTCATAAACAGCATCTATTCCATCAATAGCAACTTCCTTACCTTCTAAAGTATATTCATCGCCTAATTTCCTTGCATTAAATTTTGCTTTTTTACCACATGAACATATTGTCACTAATTCTTGTATATCATCAGAAAGTTCTAGAAAAGTTTTACTTCCTTCAAAAAGTAAACCTTGAAATGATGTTTTAAGTCCATAAGCAATTGTTGGTATATCATAAAGTTTTGTTATTAGCCATAGTTCTTTAACTTGATTTGATGTTAAAAATTGTGCTTCATCTACAATTATACATTTTAAATTTACTAAGGATATTTTATCTATTATTGATTCATTTTTATCAATTAAATAATTTACTTTTCTTTCTATACCAAGTCTTGAAACTACATTATCATCACCTTTTTTATCTATTTCTGGTTTAATTAGTGCTATATTATAGCCATTTTTTTCATAATTATATGCAACTTGAAGAAGTGCTGTTGTTTTTCCACATGTCATTGCACCATATCTAAAATATAGTTTTGCCATATTATCGCCTTACCTTTATAATATAATAATAGCAAAAAATTAATATTTATAAAGTATTTTTTAAAAAAAAGATATGTTTTTTAAACATATCTTTTTATCTAATCTTAATATGTGATTCTCTTAATTGTTTTTCATCTACTACAGATGGAGAACCCATCATTAAATCTTGAGCAGATGCACTCATTGGAAATGCAGATACTTCTCTTATATTTGCTTCATCTAACAAAAGCATTATCATTCTATCAATACCAGGTGCCATACCTGCATGTGGTGGAGCACCATACTGAAATGCAGTATAAAGTGATGTAAATTTCCTTTTTATTTCTTCTTCTTCATATCCAGTTATTTCAAAAGCTTTTTTAAGTATTTCTATACTATGATTTCTAACACCACCACTAGCCATTTCAAGCCCATTACATACAAAATCATATTGATACGCTTTAATTTCAAGTGGGTTAGTATTATTTAAAGCATCTAATCCACCTTGAGGCATACTAAATGGATTATGAGTAAATTCTATTTTACCATCTTCTGATTCTTCATAAAATGGGAAATCATTAACTATGCAAAATTCAAATCTATCTTTATCTATTAAATTAAGTCTATTTGCTAGTTCTGTTCTAAGTTGTCCTGCTTTCTTTTGCATTTTTTCACCTGCGATAAAGAAAACTGCATCTTTTGCTTTTAATGAAAGTTTATTAACAAGATTTTCTTTTTCTAAATCACTTAATACTTTAGCAATAGAACCATTTATACTTCCATCTTCATTAACTTTTATATATCCAAGTCTAAATTCTAAATTTTCTGCATATTTAAGAATATCATTATATCCAGAATTTGAAAATGTACAATTTTCTACTTTTATACCACTTATTTTTTTATTTTTATAAGCTTCAAATTCAGTATTTTTAAATATTTCTGTTAAATCCTCAATAATTAATGGATTCCTTAAATCTGGTTTATCTGAACCATATTTACTCATTGCTTCATCATAAGGTATTCTTTTAAATGGTAATGGTGATACTTTCTTATCTGAAAAGAAAGTAAATGTATCATAAAATATTTTTGATCCTACATGAAGAACATCATCTTGTTCTGCGAAACTCATTTCTAAATCTAATTGATAAAATTCTCCATAAAGTCTATCACTTCTTGGATCTTCATCTCTAAAACAAGGTGCGATTTGAAAATATTTATCAAAACCTGATACCATTAATAATTGTTTAAAAATTTGTGGTGCTTGTGGCAAAGCATAAAATTTTCCTTTATGTACTCTTGATGGTATTATAAAGTCTCTTGCTCCTTCTGGACTTGATGCAGTAATTATTGGAGTTTGAACTTCTAAAAATCCCATTTCTGTCATTAAATTTCTTAAATATGATATTACTTTACTTCTAAAAACTATATTATCATGATGTTTAGGATTTCTTAAATCTAAATATCTATATTTAAGTCTTACATCTTCACTTGTATTTTCTGGTGCTTTTATTTCAAATGGAAGTACAGGATTACATGGCCCTAAAACCTCAAGTGATTTTATTTCTACTTCGACCTCACCAGTTTTCATGTTAGGATTAATCATGTTTGGTATTCTCATTTTTACTTTACCTATAACAGATATAGTACTTTCCCTAACTAAATCTTTATATTTTTCTATATCTTCAGTTATTAACTGAACAATACCAGTAGAATCTCTTAAACTAATAAATAGTATTCCACCATGATTTCTAGTACTATCAACCCAACCAGCAAGTCTTACTTCCTTACCTACATATTCTTTATTTACATCAGTAGTATACATTTCTCTATATTTATTTTTAATCATATATTCCTCCTTAAAAATAAAAAGTATTTCATCTTAAAGGGACGAAATACTTTATTTCGTGGTACCACCACTTCTTTATTCTTTTTAACTATAACGCGTTAATTTACGATTTATCTTTTCAATAAATAGCTACGAGAATGTCTTCAAATTAATCTTTAACTAATTTTCACCAACCATTAGTTCTCTTTTTAAAGTATTAATTTTACTCTTTTCTCATCATCACTTTAAAATGAATCAATATTAATTTTTACATTTTTAATATTATCACTGTAAGCTTTTGCTTGAATTATACTCTTAATAGCATTAGCAGTTTTACCACCTTTACCTATTACTCTTCCCATATCACTTTCACTTACAAGTATTTGTAATATAATACCTTCTTCACTTTCAAAATCTTTAACTTTTACTAAGTCAGATTCTTTAGTAAGATTTTTTACTATAAATTCAGAAAACTCAACTAAATTCATTATTTTTTATTCCTCATATTATGTAGTTTTTCTAAAATGCCTGCTTCCTTAAATAAATTTCTAACAGTTTGAGTAGGTTCTGCTCCATTATTAAGCCATTTAATTGCTAATTCCTCATTAATTGTAAATTTTTCTTGATTATGTAGTTCTTCTGGATTATATGTTCCAATAAGTTCTAAGTAATCAGAATCTCTTTTACTTCTTCCATCTATTGCTACAATACGATAGTAAGGTTTTCTTTTTGAACCCATTCTAGTAAGTCTTAATTTTACCATACTTTAATCTCCTTTCAAATTACTAAATAAATAATACTATAACTATAAAATAAAGTCAACCTTTTTTGGTTAACTTGTTTATCAAAAAAATTTAATATATAATTACTTTAGTAAAGGAAATATATTATGGATAAAGTTAATAAATTACAAAATGTTTATAATAAAGTACTTGTTTTAATAAATACTGAGGTTAATAATGTATTTAAGCAAAACAATGATAATTTAAAATTAATAACTGATAATACTTTAAATAATTTAATTATTATTTTTAAAAATAATAATATTACTTTTGATGAAAATTTACTAAAAGTTTTTATGTTTGATAATGTTACTAATCAATTAACTCCTGAGTTATCATTACTTATTCAATATTCAAAAGAAAGTTTTATTAATATAAATAATTCTTTATATTCTTTTATACTTAATAATATTTCTTTAAATGAAGATTAATATAAAAGTAAAACAAAAAATTATATTCTTAATAACACAAATAATATAAATAATAATTATAACTATAATATATTAAGTAATATATGGAATAATTTTTTAGATATTTTATGTAAAAATATAAATACAAATAATAAAGAAATATTATCTTTATTATCAAATCAAATAAATGATTCTATTAATAAAGTAACTAATTTATTTAATACTTTAGATAATAATTATAAAAATATAGTTTTAGATTATATAAATAAAAGTTACATAGATTTTATAGATAATAAAGAAGAAAATATTTCTAACTTAGAAATTCTTAACCTTGATTCTAGTATTTAATAATTACTTTGAAGCAGATATTTCAAATAATATATCTCTAAGTTCCATTGCTCTTTCAAAATCAAGGTTAGCTGCTGCTTCTTTCATTTCTTTTTCAATTAGGTTCTTCGTTTTAAGAAGTTCTTTTTTATCTTTATATTCTACTTTAATATCTTCTTTAAGTTCGCTATTTATTTCTTTTTCAATATTTTTAACTATAGTTTTAGGTATTATACCATTTTCTTCATTATATTTACTTTGTATTTTTCTTCTTCTATTTGTTTCTTCTATTGCTTCTTTCATTGAATCACTATATTCATCAGCATACATAATTACTTTACCATTTACATTTCTAGCACATCTTCCTATAGTTTGAATTAAACTTCTTGTACTTCTTAAAAAGCCTTGTTTATCTGCATCCATAATACATATTAAAGATACCTCTGGAATATCAAGACCTTCTCTTAACAAATTAATTCCAACTATTACATCAATTTTACCAAGACGTAAATTTCTTATTATATTAAGTCTTTCTAATGTCTTTATTTCACTATGTAAATAAGCAACTTTTATACCTACATCTTTTAAATAATTAGTAAGTTCTTCACTCATTCTAATAGTTAAAGTTGTTATAAGTACTTTATCGCCTACTTCAATTTTTTTATGAATTTCATTTATTATATCATCAACTTGACCTTTAGTTTTTCTAACTTCTATTATTGGGTCAAGTAAACCTGTTGGTCTTATTATTTGTTCAATGACATTACCATTTGATTTTTCAAGTTCATAATCACTTGGAGTTGCAGATACGTAAATTACATCATTTAATTTTTTTTCAAATTCTTCAAATTTAAGAGGTCTATTATCAAGAGCACTTGGAAGTCGAAAACCATAATCAACAAGTGTTTGTTTTCTCATTCTATCACCATTATACATTGCTTTAACTTGTGGGATTGTAACGTGAGATTCATCAATAAATAAAAGAAAATCTTTTGGGAAAAAATCTATAAGAGTTGTTGGTGTTTCACCTTCATCTCTTAATGATAAATGTCTTGAATAATTCTCTATTCCATGACAAAAACCAGTTTCTAAAAGCATTTCTATATCATATAAAGTTCTTTCTTTTATTCTTTGTTTTTCTATTAATTTATTATTTTCATCAAAATATTTCATTTGTTCATCAAGTTCATCTTTTATTCTAACTACTGCTTTTTTTATTTTATCTTCACTAGTAACAAAATGACTTGCTGGTGAAATTAATACACTTTTTTTATTAGCAATTATTATTCCTGTTAGAGGGTCAAAATGGGATATTTTTTCAATATTATCTCCAAACATTTCAATTCTAATACCATTTTGTCCATAAACAGGTATTACTTCTATAGTATCTCCTTTTACTCTAAAAGTACCACGTACAAAATCATTTACACATCTTTCATACATCATATTTACAAGTTTTTCTATAATTTCATCTCTATCAATTGTATCATTAACACTAATTAGTAAAGCATGATCCTTATATTCACTAATATCACCAATATTGTAAATACAAGAAACACTTGACACTATTATTACATCTTTTCTTGTAAGTAAAGCACTAGTAGCACTATGTCTAAGTTCATCTATTTCATCATTTATTGAAGCATCTTTTTCAATATATAAATCTTTACTAGGAACATATGCTTCTGGTTGATAATAGTCATAATATGAAACAAAATATTCAACACGATTATTCGGAAACAATTCTTTAAATTCAGCATAAAGTTGTCCAGCAAGTGTCTTATTATGAGCAAGAACTAGTGTTGGTTTTTGTACTTTTTCTATTATATTAGCCATAGTAAAAGTTTTACCTGAACCAGTAACACCAAGTAATACTTGATGTTTTTTATTTTCTTTTATTCCATTTACTAGTTTTTCTATTGCCTTTGGTTGGTCACCTGATGGACTATATTTACTTACAAGTTCAAACATTTTTTCCTCCTTTAAAACTATTTTGTAAACTAAATAATGTTACTAATTTTCAAATTCTTCTTTAGATAGTTCTAATAATTCTTTTTCATCTTTAATTAT
>CAVCAD010000013.1:0-3045 GCA_963600145.1 Bacteroidaceae bacterium | reverse complement strand
ACTGCTTCATTAGGTGTAATTTGTGATAAATCTTTGATAGCATCTTTTGTTTTATCTTTACTTCTTTTATCAATAAATCTTCCTAACTTAACAAAATATATCATAATAGCACTTGATTCAAAATACAAGTTATTAGCATACTTTATATTACCACTTAAAGTCATTAATAAATTATAAATACTATATAAATAACTACTTATAACACCAATAGTTATTAAAGTATCCATATTAGGATATAAATGAATTAAATTTTTAAATCCGCTTTTAAAAATATTAAATCCATAAATCAAATAAAGCGATGATAAAAATAATAAAATAATTCCATGTATTTTATAATCATTTATTATATGTCCCATAGAAATATACATTAAAAATATAGAAAGAAAAGAATAAATTAATAAATAAATTTTATCTATTTTATTTTGTTTATCTTCCTTAAATGAATTAAATATACCCTTACTTTTAAAACCAGCATTTTCAATATATTTTTCTAATAAATTTAAATTCAAAATTTTTTCATCATAATATATTAAAACATTAGCATAAACTAAATTTACAGATGCATTTATTATTCCATTTTGTTTATTTAAATATTTTTCAAGTCCATTTGAACACGCACTACATGTCATACCATCTACTAACAAAATTACTTTTTTCATATTTCCTTTATCTCAAAACCCAGTTCTTTAATTGCCTCTTTAATAAGATTTACATTAATGTTATCTTTATACTTTACAGTTACAATTTCATCAATATAACTTGCATCTACACTTAATACATTTTCTATTTTACTTAATACTTGTTTTATTCTATTTTCACAAGATATGCAGTGCATACCTTCAACATTAATTTTAATTTCTTTCATTTAATTCTCCTATATTATAAATTATTACACACTAATATATAAATAAATGTGTAATTCAAATTAAAAATATGTTAGTAAATAAATTTGTAAATTAAATAAACTAACATATCAATATATTAACTATTTTTAACACCACAAGATAAAAAGTTTACTGCAAGTTCTAAAGATGAATAATCAAAAATAAATGTTTCTACTGTTTTACCAGAGGTAAGTTTTATTAAATATAAATAATTATCATATGCAGGAATATATGCATAAAGCATTCTTCCTGTTACATCTTTATAATCATAATAATGATGAAATATCACTACTGGTACATCACCATATTTAGTTATTTGTGGTTCCTTTCCATCAATATTTTCATCTGTCAAAAGTAAATTTTTTAAATAATTATAGTCATAAAACAGAAAATCTTTGTCAGCATCTAAAGAGGATATATCTACTAAACTTACAATAGCATTCCATGCTGGTAAATCTGTACTATAAAAATTTAATTTTTTTACTCCATTTTCTTCATAACCTTCCCTATAATTATAGCCTTCTGGTAAAAAGTATGTATATCCATTATAAACTACTGTTTTATAAACTGTAGCATCTTCACCATATTCAACAACAGTCTCATTTTCATCTTCTTCACCATTATCAATAACAGGCTCTACTACATTAGTGTTTGGAGAAGTATCATTATTTTTCATAGTTTTATACCCGTAACCTACTAAAAATATAAATAAATTTATAACAATTAAAATACTAATTATTTTTTTAAGAACATCGCTCATTTTTTCCTCTTTTCTACTCAATATGTGAAGTAACACCTAATACTAATATATTATTTTTTGAAACATAATAATTATTATTATCTTCAACTGCTAAATTATATACAGTATTAATTTGGTTTACATGAGATATCTCATCTATTCTATGAAATGTTGAATTAGACTGCATTACATAATCACCAACTTTTAATTTGTCAGCTAGTACCCATTGTAATCCATTTTCATTTTTTATAAAGAATGGATGTTTACCCGTTACTTTTAATGTAGAATTTTCAACTGTCAATGAATATAAATCACTCATTTGATTTTCATAAGTGTAAGTTTTTAAAACTTGTTTATATTCATTTTTACCTGTTTTGGTATTATAACTTAATACAAAATCTCCTACTTTAATATCTTTTATATTTTTTGGTCCAAATAATGTTGAAACTTGCATATCAGCTAAGAAACAACCACCTAAACAACCACCGCATCCACAGCCGCACCAGCAACATCCTCCGGCATTTGTACAAGCAGGCGAACTTTTTTCTGGATCTCCACTTCCACCACCGCTTGAAGATGCTTTAGACCATTTAGCATATAAAGTAATTGTTCCTCCTGTTGCCAAATGTTTAGCATTAACGTCTTCTTTATCGCCATAAGCTTTCTTACCGCTTGCAGTAGTTGCCCATCCCGAGAAATTATAACCAGACTTTTTAAATCCATTCTTAGTAAGTTTGCAAGCAACATCATATGTGCATGTTATGCTTGCAGTCGAACCACCAGTATTTCCGTTTCCGTTAAATTCTATAGTATAACTGTTCGCAGACCACCTTGCATATAGTGTAATATCATTTGTTTGATCATATATTCTCAAGGCTTTTCCTTCGTCAGTGTAATATTGAGTTCCCCCAGTTGTAGCACTAGTATTATACCAACCACCAAATGTGTATCCTGTTTTTGTTGGTTTTGTTGTGGATATTGTAGGCATCTCTTTATCATATGTCGCAGTCACATTTGATGTTTGATAACCACTTCCACCATTTACATTAAATTTTACAGTATATGTATTAGGTATAAAACCTATTGTACAGTTTAAATCACTATTTATATCAGTTATTGTAACCTTTTTTTCAGTTGTTGATGAAGTAAAACTGCCTTTTGTACAAGAAAGTTCTGAATAATGATATCCATTTCTAGGTTCACTATGTTCAAATGTTATATCACTACCTTTGTATATGTTGTATTCTAATTTAACTTTATAATCAACATCGCCAGTCTTTCTTATACCTCCGTTTCCATCAGTATTTATTATTATTTTATATGGTCCTTCTTTACATTCAGACCACTCAACCTCAAAATTTTCTCCCTGTTTAGTTATCATAATACACATATTATTCATATTAGATGAATTATCAGGATTAA
>CAVCAD010000012.1:0-2388 GCA_963600145.1 Bacteroidaceae bacterium | reverse complement strand
AAAGTTTTGATAATTATCAAAATCTTTTTTAATAATTGTTTCATTTTGAATTATTTCATCAAAAAAATTATAATTATTCTTATAATAAGAAGTATTTTTTTTAATACTAGTTCTAAGACTTACATAAAAGTAATTAATATCAATAATATTATTATTAAATTCAATTAATGTATCACAAAATAAATTATTATCTTTACTAAATGCTATTAATGATTTATTTTTAATATAAAAATTTTTATATCATATAATCCATTTCTTTGTAAAATAAAATCTGTTTCTTCTTTAGAATAACCATTTGTATAAAAAATATTCATTATGTCTACTATAGAATCGCTTAACACAATTAAGTTCACCTCAAGTTAGATATTATAATATAATTTTTACCTTATGTAAATAAAATTATTGTTTGCTCTTTGAACATTTGTTATAATCGTTTTAGTGAGGTAAAAAAATGTATGAATATTTAAATGGTAAAGTTACGGATATAGAATCAGGATATATCACTATAGATATTTCTGGTGTTGGTTATAAAGTATTAACACCAAGCCCATATAGTTTTGAAGAAGATGAAGTATATAAAGTTTATTTATATAATTATATAAAAGAAGATGAATATACTTTATATGGTTTTAAAAGTAAGGAAGAAAGAGAATTATTTTTAAAATTAATTAATGTTAAAGGACTTGGACCTAAAACAGCACTACCTATTTTAGCAACTGGTTCAATAAATGCTGTAATAGATGCTATCGATAGAGAAAATATACTTTATTTAACTAAATTTCCTAAAGTAGGAGATAAATTAGCAAGACAAATAATATTAGATTTAAAAGGAAAACTTGTAAGTAATGATAAACCAGTAGAATTAACTGATGAATTAACACAAGCTTTATTAAGTTTAGGATATAAAATGCCTGATATAAAAAGGGTTATAAAAGATGTAGATAAGAATGCTGTAATTGAAAATCAGATAAAAGAAGCATTAAAATTATTATTAAGATAGGAGGGAAAAAATGGATGAAAGAATAGTTAGTAATTATGAACTTAAAGAAGATAAATTTGAGGAAAATATAAGACCCGATAGTATTGATGAATATATAGGTCAAGAAGAGGTAAAAGAAAATATTAGAGTTTTTGTTAAAGCAGCACTACTTAGAAAAAAAGCACTTGATCATACTTTATTATATGGACCACCAGGCCTTGGTAAAACTACTCTTGCTCATATTATTGCTAATGAACTTAATAGCAATATAAAAACAGCTAGTGGACCTACAATAGAGAAAAGTGGTGATTTAGCAGCCATATTGTCAACTCTTGAGGCTTATGATGTTTTATTTATTGATGAAATACATAGAATTCCTAGATATATAGAAGAAATTTTATATAGTGCTATGGAAGATTATAAACTTGATATAATTGTAGGAACTGAAGGACAAACAAGAAATATAAAAATTGATTTGCCACCTTTTACTTTAGTTGGTGCAACTACAAGAGCAGGAGATTTATCAGCACCTTTAAGGGATAGATTTGGTATAATAGAAAAATTAAATTTTTATACAGATGAAGAACTTATTCAAATAGTAAAAAGAAGTAGTAGAGTATTAAATTTAGAAATAGATGATAAAGCAGCAAGCGAGATAGCAAGAAGAAGTAGAAAAACACCTAGAATTGCAAATAGACTTTTAAAAAGGGTTAGTGATTATGCTTTAGTTGATGGGAAAAATGTTATAGATTTAGAAATTACTAACAAAGCACTTGAAAGATTAAAAGTAGATAAATCTGGTCTTGACCAAACAGATATTGATTATTTAAATGCTATTATCGAAAAATTTAATGGAGGTCCTGTTGGAATAGAAAGTATAGCATCATCAATTGGAGAAGAAGCAACAACTATTGAAGATGTAATAGAACCATTTCTTCTTCAAGAAGGATATGTTAAAAGAACTAGTAGAGGAAGAATTGTTACTGAAAAAACATATATATATTTAAATAAAAATAATATATTACAATTTTAATTTATATTTTGGTATATCTTATAATTAAGATGTACCATTTATTTTGATAAATTAAAACTTGTAAACAATACCTATATTTGTTATAATTTTTAGAGAATAGAAGGTATAACTTATGAATAATAGTGTGATATTAAAATATTATTTATGGAAAAAGAAAACAATATTATCTTATTCAAAAGTAATAGAAACTTTAGTATCTGTTAATAACAATGATATATGGAAAAATAAAAAAGAATTTGATTTATTATGTAAAAATATTATAAATGAATATGTAGATAAATATTTATTTAATAAAGATAATATTACAAAAGATGATGGTATAGATATAGAAATAAAATCTAAAGAATTAAATAAAATATTTTTATCTATTTCTGAT
>CAVCAD010000011.1:0-8621 GCA_963600145.1 Bacteroidaceae bacterium | reverse complement strand
TTGAACTGCTTCAAGTAATTTTTTACGTCCTAAATCTCTATTTCTATACCAATCTGTAGACCATAAATGGTAAAGTTTCCATCCAAGACCTTTTAGAACTTGTTCTCTTAGTCTATCTCTGTCTCTAGCTACTTTACTTGATGAATACATTTTTCCATCAGTAGTGATTCCTAAAATATATTTTCCAGGGTTTTCATCATCAACAATAGCTAGATCTACTCTAAAACCTGCACATCCAATTTGTTTATCAACTGTATAACCATTTTCAACTAAGAAACTAGCTATTGCATCTTCAAATGGTTCACTAGATTGTTGAGATACTTGTGATGTACCTAAAGTTAAATTCTCAGCATAAGATAAAAATTCTTTTAGAGCTTTTACACCATATGGTGGATTAGCTGTTAAATGCATATCATAAGCTTTAAAGTTGGAAAATACTACACATTTTTCCCTTGCACGTGTAATTAATACATTTAACCTTCTTTCCCCACCATCTTGGTTTAATGGACCGAAATTTAGAGACATTTTTCCAGCATGGTCATAACCATATCCTACACTTATTAAAATAACATCTCTTTCATCACCTTGTATTGTTTCAAGGTTTTTAACAAAGAAACGTTCATCTTTATTTTCTGAGAATAATGGTTCTAATTCAGGACGATTTTTACGCTGAATCTCCAATTCTTCAAGAATTGCATTTTTTTGAGCAACAGAAAATGTTCCAACACCTAAACTTTTAGTATCCCCATATTTATCAAAGTGATTAAAAATTTCTTCTACAACATCTCTGGCTTCTAGGCGATTTGCAGATGATGAACCTCTATCATAAGCAGTGTTTGGATTATAATGGAATTTTAATCCAAGTTCAGGATCATCATGAGATGGAGAAGGATATACTAATAAATCATTATTATAGAATTCTTTATTTGAAACTGAAATTAAAGATTCATGGCGGCTTCTATAGTGCCATTTAAGCATTTTAACTGGGAATGATAATTTACATAAATGTAGGATACTTTCCATATCTAGAGAAGTAGCTACTTCTTCTTCACTTTCACCTGTTGCCATTTGATCAAAGAAAGATGTTGGAGGTAATTGTTGAGTATCTCCCATTACAACTGCTGTTTTACCTCTCATAAATGCACCTAATGCATCTTCAGGTTTAACCTGACTTGCTTCATCAAAAATAACAACATCAAATTGCAATTCTTCATTTGTAGGATCAAGATATTGTGCAACAGATAGTGGACTCATCATGAAACATGGTTTAATCTTTTTAATGATTCCTCCAGCTTTTTCCAATAATTTTCTAACTGGCAAGTGTCCACTTTTTCTTGTAAACTCTCCAGCTAATATTTTAGCTTCCGGATTTTCAGTAGCTCCAAAAATTTGTGGAATATTGCTATTTAATTTTTGGAAAATTCTTTTACGATTTAGAGATAATATTTTTTTATCTAAATCTTCAAATTCTTTTATTCTATTTTCATGTAATTCTCCAATAAATGTAGCTAATTCTTGATTTTCCACAAATAAAATATTTAACAAAGAATCAGCAAAGTTTCCTTGAACTAATGCTTTAACATCATCTTTTTTAATATCTCTTCGCTCAATAGAATCAATAAATTGTTCTGAATTTGTTCCCCTGCAAGCATTTTTAGTATTTAAATATTGGGACCATAAATGAAGACTTGATAGCTGTCCTCTCCAATTATATAATTGTTCTTGCCATCTTTCAAATGGAACATCTCCAGTATCTCTTTTAAATATTAATTTACTTCTAGGATTTAATTTAGATTCTAATTTCTTAAGCTCACCTTCAAATAAGTTTCCAGATTCAATATATTCAGTTAAATCATCTTTAGGATTTATACTAAACATATCTTTAGATAAAATATCAATAGTATTTTGTGAAAAGATTCCGTCACGAGTTAGAGCACTAAATTCATTCATCCACCTAGCTATTTCTTTTAAATCATTAGTATTTGCACCTAAATGCCAATAATCACCATAATATTTACGGGCTAATGCTTCATTTTCATCTAATTGATTTTTAATAGCTATTACTTGTTTTGCTTGTTCTAAATCAAATATAACATCTTCCGGAGATTTAGGAACTGGACCTTGATAATACCTCTCAACTAAATCAACATGCTGTTTACTGCCAAATAATCTGG
The DNA here is from genome assembly GCA_963600145.1 of Bacteroidaceae bacterium. Taxonomy (GTDB): domain Bacteria; phylum Bacillota_I; class Bacilli_A; order RF39; family UBA660; genus CAVCAD01. The sequence goes on along the minus strand of CAVCAD010000011.1, from coordinate 6,447 downwards.
ATAATTTCTTATGAGCACTTTCCTGAACTTGTCTAATTAATCTATCAATATCTGCAGAAAATATGCTTGAATTAAACTTATCTAATGATTTAGCTACTTTTTGATATTTTTCTAATTCTTTTATTAATCTATAAGCATCATCATTGTTATTATTCCAGGCTCCTGATTTTAATATATCTCCATCAATTAATTCAGAATTTTTAGAACTGATTATATCAAATGCAGAAAGGGACTTTTCAAATTCATTAAGTGTTTCTGGTTTTTTAATACCATAAATATCATAAACTCTTCCCCTTTCAACTAAAAAGTCATCTAATGAATGTAGAGTATCATTAATTAATTGTTCGATTTCTCTTAAGTCTGCAGGAAGTAAACTTTTCGGAGCACATTTACTCCATGGATTTTCCTTAGAAATTGTCTGATATAACTCAGCTAAGTTTTCTAAAGATATAGTAATATCATCTAAATCTTTTAGAGTTAAAGTTTCAGGATTAGAAAATCTAACTAATGGAATTATACGATTACTACGTGAGAAATGTTCATCAGCTGCTTCTTTTAGACCGTATAATTGAAATGCAGATAATTGAACAGCATATAAAGGTTTATGAATAATTTCTGCATAATCATCAAGTTGCTGTCTTAATGTTTCAAGTTTTCTTATAATCTGGTCTATATTCATTGGTTCCTGAGATCTTACTGTTGTAGCTTTTTCCAAATCTTTTAAGAACTTTTTACGTCTTGTTTTATGTGAATGAAGTTCCAGTATGAATTTACCTAAACCAACACTTGTTAATCTGTCTTTTACCACATCTAATGCAGCCATTTTTTCACTGACAAATAAAACAGATTTTCCCTCAGCAAGAAGCTCAGCTATTAAATTTACAATTGTTTGAGATTTACCGGTTCCAGGAGGTCCTTCTACAACTAAATTTCTTCCTGCTTTAACATCCTGAATAGCTGCAATTTGTGAAGAATCAGCATCTAAAACCTGATACATTTTAGAGTATTCTAATTGAGAATCAATATCTTCTTCTTTAAATGCTTCTTTATCATTAATACTTGGGTTAAATATAGCTTGTATTAATTCATTTTTAGTTAAATCCACATTACTTTCCCATGCTTCTGGATTTAAATCATTATACATTACAAATTTAGTGAAACTAAAGAATCCTAAAGCTATATTAGTATTAACTTTACAGTCACCCATTCCTCTAACAGAATCCCTAACTTCTCTTAGATAATGATCAATAGCCTCACCATATTTTTTAAATTCAAAATCTGGAAAATCAATACCATTTTCTTTTAATTTAGCTTTAATAGAAATATTTGTTTGAATATCTTCTCCTGTCCACTCTAAATTAAAGGATTTTCCTACTTTTTTACGTTCCATTACAACTGGAATAAGAACCAATGGAGCATGATTTACCTGTTTTGGTTTAGTATTATCTCTCCATTCTAAAAACCCAACAGCCAAATAAAGAATATTATAACCTTGCTCCTGCAACATTGTTTTAGATTGGTTATTAATGTAAAATAATCTTTTTTGGAGTTCATTAGGAGTTAAATCTGTAGCTAGTGTTTTATCCCCATCACTAAATCTTGAAAGATCAAATGGAGCATGATCCCAAATTGAAAATCCGGATTTTTTTTCTTTTTTCTCTTTTTTATTAGCTACAAAATACATTTTATTATTTTGCAGGATTAATGTTTGATAGACATTAATTGGTGATTGGTTTGTAACAGTAATTGTTCTAGCCCTAGCTTTAAAGTTAAGAAGCTGATTTCTTAAGGTTAAATCTAAAAGCTCATTACGTAAGTTTTCAAACTCCTTTTTAATTTTATTTGATGAATTGTTTAACATGTTGCCCCTTTATTATATAAACTAAAAAAAATTTAAGAATTATATATAATTATTTTATAATTTAATTTATATATTATTTTATAATTAATTGAACTTAATAGTTCATACAAAGTTCCATTTCCTCCAGGTAAGAAAAGAAATATATCATATTTATTATAAAAATCAATTTGTTTATTATTTTTATTTTCTATATTACCAAAAATATTTTCTATAATAATATCTACATTTTTATTATTTTTAGTAAATTGATCATATATTTCTTTCATTAATCCAGTTTCATTACCACCTAAATTTAAATGATAGTCTGTTTTAGAAAGAAATTCTCCTATATTATGAGCAAGTTTTTTATAAGAGATATCTACATTATCACTTGAGGATGTTCCAACAAATATATTTTTCATTTAACCTAAATCCTCCTTAGCACTTAAAGCAGCTGTTGCTCCTTCAGAACAAGCAGTTACTATTTGATATACTTTTTTATCTATAATGTCTCCACAAGCATATAGATGTTTTTCTTTTGTTCTCATATTATTATCAACTATTACATAACCATTTTCATTAAATATATTTTTATTTTCATATATATTTGATATTGCATTTTGGGTATTTGATATAAAAATAGCACTTACTTTTATAATTTCATTATTATCAAGTTTTACTCCACTTATTAAATTATCTTCAGTAATTATATCTTTTACTTTATTATTTAAAATTACTATATTATCTTTATTTAAATCTATATTATCAGTTAAATATACTTTATTAACAATATTACTTAAATATAAAGTATCTTCTTTTATATTATTTCCAATTACAATAACATCTTTATCTTTATATAAGTTTGCATCACAAATAGCACAATAACTTAAACCTTTACCTATATAATTTTCTTCATTTTTAAATATTTTCTTACTTTGATTTCTTCCTGTTGATAATATAACTGACTTAGAAATATATTCATTTTTATCTGTTTTTACTATAAATTTCTCATTAACTTTATTTATTTTAATTACATTTTCTATTTTTAAATTAACATTATATTTACTTGCTTGCATAAACATATTAAAAGCAAGTTCAGGTCCACTTATTTCATCAAATCCAGGATAATTTTCTATTTTTTTAATTTTATTTAAAACTCCACCTGGTGCTTCTTTTTCTATTACTAAAATATTTAGTTTTGCTCTTAACGCATAGATTGATGCAGTAATACCACTTACTCCATATCCAACAATTATTAAATCATACATGAACTTCACCTAAAATTGATTAGGCATCATATAAGCACCATCTTCATAATATAAATCATCTAATTTTGATTTTCTAAAATCAATAAGTATTTTCATAAATCCAATAATAAATAATATAATGCTTACTATTTGTGCTACTCTATAATTTCCAAACATTAATGAATCTGTTCTTAAAGATTCTATATAAAATCTACCTATTGAATACCACATTAAATATATTGATGTTTGTGTACCTACTTTTGTATATTTTAAATGTCTAATAACCATAAGAACTATAAAACCAAGTAAACACCAAAGAGATTCATAATAAAATGTTGGTGTTCTTATAATACCATCTATTCTCATACCTCCTATTACAAAATCAGGAATATGCAATTTTTTTAATGCTTGATAAGTAGTTTCAACACCATATGCTTCTTGATTAAAGAAATTTCCCCATCTCCCAATAGCTTGAGCAAGTAAAACATAAGGACAAATAATATCTAAAAATCTTATTAATCTTACTTTATACTTTTTACAATAAAGCCACATCATTAAAAAACCACCTAACAAACCACCATGAATCGCAAGACCACCTTCCCATATTTTAAATATATCTATAGGATTTGATTTATATTCATTCCAAGAAAAAATAACATAATAAATTCTAGCACAAATAATTCCACCAACAATTATCCAAAATGCTATATTTATAATAAAATCTTTACTTAAGTTAAATTTTCTAGCTTCATTTATTGTAAAAATAATAGCAAGAAATATTCCAAGCATAATAAGAATACTATACCATCTTATACTAAAATATTTTGATGTAAAAAAATATTCCACTAGCTTCTTCCTCCCTTAAAGAAAATACTATAAAGACTTTTCATAATTGATATAAAAATAGCAATAAAAAATGGAACTATCCAACCTTTAATAATAAAATTTCCTCCTAGAAATAATGATGTTAATTTTAATATTATTACATCTACTACTGGATAACATAAACCTAAACTTAATATAGTAATTGGCATTAAAAATATCACTAAGAAATATTTAATAGTATTATTAAGTAGTGAAATTATTAAAGCAGCTAAAAAAGCATATCCAAAAGAAGAAATATAAATATTATTAAATATTTTTTGTGCTAACATCAGTATAATTGCACCTACCAAAGTATCAATAATAAATTCTATAAAAGAACTACTTGGTGTAAAAGATACATTTGTTTTCTTTTTTAAATTATTCATATATGTCACTCTCCTAATCGATTATAATTTTATCATTTTTTATATGATATGTAAACATATCAAAATTTAAAAATAAGTCTATAATTAATGTTAAAATCAAAGAATTACTAATATAATAAATATAATTATTATTACTATAATATAATGATCTTTTAAAAATTGAATAATAGTTAAAATATTTTGATTAATATTATTTAGTTCAATACCAGTATCAATATTCATATTATTATTAAAAACAAAATATTGAATTACTTTGTATATAGCAAAACATAATATAATTAAAAAAATTATCCCCATTCCACCAGATGCTTCATCAGTATTATTTCTTCTATTTTCTTTATATTTATCTTCTAAATATTCATTTATTGCTTCACTTACATTATCATTATATTCAGCTTTTCTTATAAGTTCTATTATTTCATCTGGAAAACTATTACCTTGACTTGATAAAGCATTTGATAAAGTTTCTCCTTTTATTAATTGTTTAATTATATTATCAAGAAGTTCTCTATACTTTTTTTTCTTATTATTTTTAGCAATTGTCATAAATGCATCTCTATAAGATATATTTTTCTTTAAAGAAACTGTTAAATGTGCTAACCACTTTAACATATCTTCTTCTTCTATTTCATTATTTAAATAACTAATATTTTTTTTAGCAAAATTAACCCATTTACCAGTTTTAATCTTATATACTATATAACCATTTCTAATTAAATAATCATATACTTCTTTACTTGAATGTGCACTATAATATCCTTTAGTTATATCTCTTTGTGGAATTCTTGCTAAATACTCATATATTACTTTCTTTTTATTTCTTTTTGAATCTAATTTATCTATTGTTAAAACTCTTAAACTTGCTTCTTTTTTCTTTCTATGATTTGTTAATATTTTAGAATTATAAATTTTATGATATATAGTAGCTACTAACTTCCTAGAAAAATATTTAATAGCATTTATAGTACTTTTAAATTTTTCATAAATAAAAGTAGCAATAAAAGAAAGAAAATAAATTATTGAAAAAGGACCATATTTAAATAAAAAAGAAATACCATTAAGAATAGATTTAAAAAATAAAACTATTTCTTTTTTTAAAATTAAAAAAATATTTCTATTATTTTTTTCCTTCATAACTTTTATCCTCTATTTTACATTTTAGCAAAATATAGTATAAAAATCTATAGTCATAAATTATATTATTTATCTTAAAAATCTATATGCATTTCCTTTTTCTAAAGTAATTCCTTTTATATTAGCAAGCTCATTTACAGTTACTAGTTCATACCCTCTTGCTTTTAACTCTGGGATAGCTCTTTTAACTGCTTCTAGTGTTTCTGGATAAAGATCATGCATAAGTACTATATCTCCATCATTACACTCTAAAATATTATTATAAACTATTTCTGCATCTCTATAATACCAGTCATTTGTATCAATACTCCAAAGTATTAATGGCATAGTAGATAATCTTTTTACATTATCATTATAATTTCCATATGGAGGTCTTAATAAAGTAATATTAGAGTTAGTTATTTTATTATAAATAATATTAGTACTATTAAGTTCATTTTCTATTTCATTATCTGAAAGTTTTATTAAATTTTTATGATTATAAGTATGACTACCTATTAAAAAATTATTATTATATGCATAAAGTAATGTATCTTTATAACTTTCAAGTCTACTACCTAAAACAAAGAATGTTGCTTTTGAATCATTACTTAATAATGCATTCATAATACTCTTACTATAAACACTTGGTCCATCATCAAATGTAAGTGCTACTATCTTTTTGTTTTTATCTATTTCATAATTTCTTTTATTTTCAGTAAAATATATACTAACATTAACATCATAACTAATTGGTTTTTCATATTCTTTATGTTTAAAATAAACATTTATATAATCATTAGTTATTAAATAAGCATTATTATCTAAACTTTCATTTATATTTATATTACTAACAAAACTAGGATATTTATTATTTAATTCTTCATTTATTTTTTCTTTTATATTACTAAATAAATTATCTATAGATGCTTTTTTATTTTGTTTATTATCAATTAATATACTATGATATTTATCATATTCATTTATTGAAGAAGAA
>CAVCAD010000010.1:0-6110 GCA_963600145.1 Bacteroidaceae bacterium | reverse complement strand
TTGGCTCAGAAGCAGCCATCCTTTAAAGAGTGCGTAATAGCTCACTAGTCGAGTGACTTCGCGCAGAACGTGTACCGGGGCTAAGTATAATACCGAAACTGTGGATATTACTTTTTAAGTAATATGGTAGGGGAGCGTTCTAATTACATTGAAGGTGGATCGTGAGGACTGCTGGAGTGATTAGAAGTGAGAATGCCGGTGTGAGTAACGTAAGGAGGGTGAGAATCCCTCCCACTGATTGACTAAGGGTTCCTGGGTCAAGTTCGTCTTCCCAGGGTAAGTCAGGACCTAAGGCGAGGCCGAAAGGCGTAGTCGATGGACAACAGGTTTATATTCCTGTACCACCTATATAACTGATGGAGTGACAAAGGAGGCTAGAAGGAGCTAATTATTGGATTTTAGTCTAAGTGCAAAGGCTTGTTGAATAAGAAAATCTGTCAACTGTACGGCTGAAGCATTATGGCGACGGGATCTTTCGGATTCTTAAGTCCTTTGAAGCCAAACTTTCAAGAAAAACTTCTAAAGATATTATATAGGTGCCTGTACTCAGAACCGACACAGGTGGTCAAGGAGAGAATCCTAAGGTGAGCGAGATAACTATGGTTAAGGAACTCGGCAAAATAACCCCGTAACTTCGGAAGAAGGGGAGGTTTCCTCGGAAACCCGCAGAAAATAGGTCCAGGCAACTGTTTAGCAAAAACACAGGTCTCTGCTAAAGCGCAAGCTGATGTATAGGGGCTGACGCCTGCCCAGTGCTGGAAGGTTAATGTAAGATGTTAATTGGACGAAAGTCAGTAACAATGAAGCTTCGAACTGAAGCCCCAGTGAACGGCGGCCGTAACTATAACGGTCCTAAGGTAGCGAAATTCCTTGTCAGGTAAGTTCTGACCCGCACGAAAGGTGTAATGATCTGGATACTGTCTCAACCATAGACTCGGTGAAATCTTAATACCTGTGAAAATGCAGGTTACCCGCGACAGGACAAAAAGACCCCGTGGAGCTTTACTGCAGCTTGATATTGAAATCAGATATATATTGTAGAGGATAGGTGGGAGACTTTGAAGTTAAGACGCTAGTCTTAATGGAGTCAACCTTGGAATACCACCCTTTATATGTTTGTTTTCTAACTTGCACCCATTATCTGGGTGGAGGACAGTGTCTGGTGGGCAGTTTGACTGGGGCGGTCGCCTCCTAAAATGTAACGGAGGCGCCCAAAGGTTCCCTCAGAATGGTTGGAAATCATTCGTAGAGTGTAATGGCAAAAGGGAGCTTAACTGCGAGACCTACGAGTCGAGCAGATGCGAAAGCAGGGCATAGTGATCTTGCGATCCCGAATGGAAGGGTCGTTGCTTAACGGATAAAAGTTACCCCGGGGATAACAGGCTTATACCACCCAATAGTTCACATAGACGGTGGTGGTTGGCACCTCGATGTCGGCTCGTCGTATCCTGGAGGTGTAGTCGCTTCCAAGGGTTGGGCTGTTCGCCCATTAAAACGGCACGCGAGCTGGGTTCAGAACGTCGTGAGACAGTTCGGTCTCTATCCGTCGTGGGCGTTGGAAAATTGAGGAGGTCTTTCCCTAGTACGAGAGGACCAGGAAGGACGAACCAATGGTGTATCTGTTGTCACGCCAGTGGCAGAGCAGAGTAGCTAAGTTCGGTTAGGATAACCGCTGAAAGCATCTAAGCGGGAAGCCTTCTCCAAGATGAGTTTTCCCTTTCTTTAAGAAATAAGAATCCTTGTAGACTACAAGGTTGATAGGCTAGAGGTGGAAGAATAGTAATATTTTGAGCTGACTAGTACTAATAATTCGACAATTTAACTAATTTTAATTTGGTATTTACATTATCTTGTTTTGAGAGAATGATTATGGTATAATACAGTTAATTGGTGACGATAGCAAAGTGGATACACCTGATCCCATCCCGAACTCAGAAGTTAAGCACTTTTACGCCGACGATAGTTATGCGAAAATAGGAAGTTGCCAATTTTTTTTATTTAAAAAAACTATTGTGTTTTACATAGTTTATGATATAATACTTTTGCATGGCGATATTGGTGAAGTGGTTAACACGGTAGATTGTGGATCTATTATGCAAGGGTTCGACTCCCTTATGTCGCCCCAGTTTGTATTTATACACACATCAGTGTGTTATTAAAAAATCTGTAATACGTTGTGTTATGGATTTTTAATTTGTTATAATAAATAAAATTATTTATAAATCTTATAGGAGGTAATAATGTTAATATTTGATTTTAAAAAGAAAATAAATTATAGTGATATGAAAATTGCAAGTTCTTCAGTACGCACAGGTAAATTGGTTATATTCCCAACAGAAACTGTTTATGGTATTGGTGCTGATGCATGTAATGAAAATGCTGTTAAAAATATATTTTTAGCTAAAGGAAGAAAAAGTGATAATCCTTTAATAGTCCATATTGCTGATTTTAACAATCTTAGTAAATATGTTTATAAACCTAATAATATTGAACAAAAATTAATGAATAATTTTATGCCTGGTCCTTTTACTTTGATTTTAAAAAAGAAAAAAATCATTCCTAATATTGTATCTGGTGGTCTTGATACTGTAGGAATAAGAATGCCATCTAATAAAATAGCTCATGAATTAATTAAATTATCTGGCAGTGTTATTGCTGCTCCATCTGCAAATAAAAGCTCTAAACCAAGCGGAACTAAAATTGAAGATATATTTGATGAGTTTAAAGACGATGTAGATATTATGATAGATGGGGGTGAAACTGAAATTGGAGTTGAATCAACCGTAGTTAGAGTAATTGATGGAATTCCTACTATATTAAGACCAGGAAAAATAACAGCAGAAGATATTAAGGAAGTTATTGGTATAGTTAAAATAGATGACAATATTTTTAAAAAATCTACTGGTCCAGTTTTAAGTCCAGGAATGAAATATAAACATTACGCTCCAGAAAATCCTTGTTTACTTTTGTATGATAAATCATTTGACAAACTTAAAAATTTATTAATTAGTAATACTAATAAAGAAACTGTTATTATTGGTCCAAGCGAATTAAAGTATGTAAATTGTAAAAAATATTTAGATTATGGAAATTATAAAGATTTAGATTCCATCTCTCATAATATATTTTCATTTTTACGAAAAGCAGATACTTTTAATCCAAAATTAATCATAATAATTGGTGTATCAAAAACTGGATTAGGCCTTGCTATTATGAATAGATTAATTAGAGCTTGTAATTATAATTATATTATTAATGAATAAATGTTATAATTATTTTGAGGTTAATTATGGATATAACTAAATTTTTAAAAACAAATTCTATTGTTGTTTGTGAAAAGCATTGTCAAGATACTTTACTAAAACTATTTTCAAAAAACAAATTATTAGTAAACATTAAATTATTAACACTTGATGAATTTTATAATAATTATTTTTTTTCGTATAATGAAGATACAATTTATTATTTAATAAAAAAATATAATTATGATTTTGAATATACTTTAGATATTTTAAATAATTTAAAATATGTAGAAGATATATATTATGAAAATGAAAACTTACAATTATTAAAAGATATAAAATTAGACTTACTTCAAAACAATAAACTTATTATTAATAAGTACTTTATTAACTATATACAAGATAAAAATATTATTTTTTATAATTATGACTATATAGATACTTTTAATAGAAACTTAATTAATAAAATAAATAATGTTTCAATAATTAATGAAAAATACATATCAAACATCCATGAAGTGTATGAATTTAATACTATTGAAGAAGAAGTTGAATTTGTAGCTAATGAAATATGTAAACTAATAAAATCGGGTATATCTATTAACGATATTAAATTATTAAATGTTTCTAAAACTTATAACAATATAATTAAAAGAATATTTAGTTTTTATAAAATACCTATTTTATTAAGTGAAAATAATAATTTATATGGTACTATTATTGGAAAAGAATTTGTAAAAAACATGAATAACGGTATTTCATATTCTATTAATTATATTAAAAAGAAATATATTAGTAATTCCATTGTAAATCAAATTATTCAAATAGTTAATAAATATTATTATTTAGGCGAAGATGAAATAGTTAAAAAATTAATTTTAATAGAATTAAAAAATACCAATATTAAAAAAAATACATTAGAAAACAAGGTAGAGTGTATAAATTATTATAATAATATTAATGATAATTTATTTGTTTTTGCTTTGGGTTTTAATAGTGATAGCTTTATGCCATTAGATAATAAAATAAGTATTATTGGTGAAGAAGAAAGAAAGATTTTAAATATTGAAAGTAGAAATTATTTAATTAAATTAAATAAAGAAAATTTAATTAAAAATATTAATAATATTAAAAATTTAACTATTACCTATAGCTTATTTGATAATAAAAAAATATGCTACCCATCTAATTTAATAAATGAATTAAATGTTAAATTAACAAAACCAAATGTAAACCTAACATATTCTAATATGAACAATAAACTTGAATTAGCAAGCCTGTTAGATGATTATTATAAATATAATATATTAGATGATAAATTAACTTTATTATATTCAAATTATTCTATTCCATATTTAAAATATAATAATGAATTTACTAAATTAAATTTAATTGATTATAAAAAATATATAGAGAATAAAAAAATGATATTATCCTATACAAATATAGATAAATATAATAAATGTGCTTTTTCATATTATTTAAGTCATATTTTAAAACTTGATAATTTCGAAAATACTTTATCAAGTATAGTAGGAACTTTACTACATGATATGTTGGATAATTATTATAAGAATGAAAATCAAAAGCAAAGTGATAATATTTTAAAGTATAATTTAAAGCCTAGTGAGTTATTTTACATTGATAAATTAATTGAATATTTTAAAATTATTATGCCATCTATTATAAACCAAACAAAAAATATGAAATTTAACAACTTTATAACAGAAGAAAAAATAGAAATAAATTTAAATAATAATTTTAATCTTATTGGTTTCATAGACAAAATTATGACATATGATAATAATTTAAAAAAATATGGTGTTATTATAGATTATAAAACTTATGAAACTAATTTAGATTTATCTTTGGTTAAATATGGACTAAATTTACAATTACCTATATATTATTACCTAGTTAAAGAAAAATATAAAGATATTAAAATAATTGGAATGTATTATCAAAACATTCTACCTAATATTTTAAAATATGATATAAAATCTAATTACGAAGATAGAATTAAAGAAAGTATTAAATTAAATGGAATAACTATAGATGATAATTTATTAATAGAATTAATTGATAAAGATTATGTAAATTCGAAAGTTATTAAAGGAATGAAAGTAAAAAATGATGGAAAATTTTATAGTACATCTAAAATAATAACAAATGAAAAGTTAGATAAATTATATTGTGATGTAAAAAATATAATAAATCAAAATTTATTAGACATAGAAAATGCTAAATTTGATATAAATCCTAAATTATATAAAGAAAAAAATATATCGTGTGAATATTGTAAATTTAAAGATATTTGTTTTAAATCTGATAAAAACTTTGTAAATTTAAAAGAAGGTGAAGAAACTAATGACTACATGGACTAAGAATCAAGAAGAAGCTATAAATACATCAGGGTGTAATATTATAGTTTCCGCAGGTGCTGGTTCTGGTAAGACTGCTGTACTTACAGAAAGAGTAATAAATAAATTAAGAAATGGTATAAATATTAATGAATTACTTATTTTAACTTTTACAAAAAATGCTGCTCACGAAATGAAAGAAAGAATTAGAGCCGAATTAATAAAAGATAAATCATTAAAAGAACAATTAGATTACATAGATATTTCATACATAACAACTTTTGATTCATATTCTATGGCTTTAGTATCTAAATATTCATATGTATTAGGTATTTCTTCTAACATTAATATAATAGATAGTAATATTTGTAAAAATTTAACAATTAAATATTTAGATGAAATATTTGAAGAACAATTTAATTTAAAAGATGATAATTTTATTAAGTTAGTTCAAGATTTAACCTTTAAATCTGATAAATCATTAAAAGAAAGTATTATACAAATAAAT
>CAVCAD010000009.1:0-2682 GCA_963600145.1 Bacteroidaceae bacterium | reverse complement strand
TTCTTTAGATACTTCTTCTTCTTTTACTTCGGTTTCTTCTTTAACTATGTCTTCTTTATCTTCTTCTTTAGATATATCTTCTTTATCTTCTTCTTTAGCTATGTCTTCTTTATCATCTTCTTGCTCTTGATCATCTTCATCATCTATAACATAAGTAGGCTTAGTAGTCATTTTATTTATAATAGTTTTATATTCATTTTTATCTATTTCATTAAGTAAATTATAAGCATCTATTACATAACTTTTAATTAAAAAATTATCACTATAATTATTTAATTCTTCTTCATTAGTATTATTTAAATAACTATCTATTTCTTCTTTAAGTTTATTTTTTAATATAGTATAACTAATATTTTTAGCATCATCTACATTCATATCATCTAATTTAACAAGTGTATTATCTATTACTTTATACTTAGTAATTTTACTATTAGTAGAATACTCTTCTACTTTAGATTTAGTTATATTACTTATAAATTCTATTCTATCTGGTGATGAATAATCTATTTCTATAATATAATTATCAAATAAATCAACACTATAACCAGTTTTATCTTTACCAAAATATCCATCAGTAACAGTTTCTTCACAAACTATATTATTATTTTCATCATATACTTTAAAACTAGCAGTTTTATTAAACATTGAACCAGAAAATGAAACATTCATTTTATTATAATTATTAGTAAAACTAACTATTAATCCATTAGTCTTAAAATAGCCTTTAATATAAAGTGTCATATAATTATTATAATCTTTTAATACTCTATCATTATAATTATAAGTATATGTATTATTTCCTTCTTTTACAGTAATATACATATAATCTTGAGTATATTTATAATTAACAGGCATCTTTAATAAATAAGTACCTATATTAATATCATTAATACTTATATTATTACTATCTATTATAACTTCTTTAATAACATTATTTGAATCCATTAAATATAATTTTTCATTTATTATATCTTCAATATTATTAATATTAATATTTAATTTGATATTACCTTTAATAGTAGAAAAATCACTATTAACAACAACATTATAATTATTAGAATTATCTATATCTGCTTCAATACTAACTAAAGGATATTCTTTTTCATAAACATAACTTCTTATTTCATCACTTATAGTTAAATGCCAGCTTTCCATATAAGGAATAATATTAACATGATATAAATCCGCTATTGATTTAACATAAACATCTTGATTATTTAATATAATACCATTATTAACTAAATTTCTATAATATTTAAACATCTTAGCATAAGTTTCTTCTTTTTCAAAATAATTAAGTAAATTAACTATCATATATAATTTAGTACTAACTTGTATATCATTAAAATTAACTTTACTTAATCTTTCACTATTCTTACCCTTTTCAATATCAGAAATATTACCTAACCAACTATCATTATAAGTATAAATATTTTTATTATTTTGAATATAATAACCTAATATATTATTACCAACTTCACCTAATCCCATCGCACCTTTACCAAAGTCTCCTTGATATCCATGTGCTAGTTCATGAAGTCCTCCCCAATTCATTTCAAATATAGGTGCAATACTTGAGTTATTAATACCTACATGATTCCCAGCATAATATGCTGCTCCTACACCACTTTTATTAGCTCTTATAAAATATCTAGTTCTAACATTTTGATCAGTTGGATTTTCTGGATTTAAAGATAAACCTATCATTTCATCCATTTTATCTACTACTTTTTGATAATATTCTAAAAAATTATCTAATGATGTAAAACATTTTTTATAATAATTAGTTAATTTATTTATATCTGATAATGGTACAACTAAATTTATTACTTCATTTTCAATAAAAGAATAATCATTATTACTTTTAATCCAATTACTTCTAAATTCATTTTCATCATCTTTATAATGATAATAATCAAGTTTACTTATACTACTAGTATATTCTATTTCAATATGAAATACTTTATCTACACTATTTTCTTCTTTTGAAAGTACTGGGCTAGTAATAATAGGTACAGAAGAATAACTTTTAGTATTTTTTATTTCTTTCCAAGTACCATCTTTACTTATAGTAGTATTACTTTCATTCTTAGAATTATTATTAATAAAATCTACTCTTATATCTCTATCTAAATCAATAGATCTTACTTTAATACTATCTGCACTTGATAAATAAATACCTAGTATTTGTCTATCACCATAGTTATTCTTTTTAACATTAACCATATCTAAATTCCATACACTAGGTATAGTATAAATAGTTCTAACTACATTAATTTTATTTCCTTCAGTATTCTTTATAGTTACTGGTACATTAAGTGTACTAATATTACCATGACTATCACAAACAGTATATGTAATAGTATAAATTCCAGGAGTATTTACATCAACAATACCAGTATAAGTAATATTATTAGTAATATCACCATCTTCAAAATCTTTAGCAAATATTCTAAATCTAGTATCTTTTACATCAAAAGATTGAATTGCTCCTTTTTCAATAGTAATTTCACTAGCACCATAAAATACTGGTTTATTAGTTATACTATAGTAAGATGCTTTACTAACTATAGGAAATATAACTAAGCATATAATAAATAATATAATTTTTTTCATAACATCTCCCTTATTAGTTAGGTAGTATAACATAAGAAACTATACCTGTCTATTTATTTTTTAATA
>CAVCAD010000008.1:0-4227 GCA_963600145.1 Bacteroidaceae bacterium | reverse complement strand
TTATTAATTTTATTATTAAAAAATAATTCTCTTATATTTGAGGCAGAAGTAATATTATTTAAGTTAAATCTTTTTATAGGAACAACTTTTATATTATAATTATTTTTTATTATTTCTTTTATATAACATAAATTTAAAATATCATTTGAATTTAATGCTTTTATATTATATTTATCATATATAACTTTATTATAACTTTCTTTATAACTATTACCTTTATCTAAATATTTTTTAATATTTAAATTAAATTCTTTATCAAATAATTCATATCTTGCTAGTTTATTTAATAAAGAAATATCACATGACTCACTACCAAAAACTAAAGTATCTATTTTAAATTTATTTAGTAAAAATAATGAGGAGTAAGCAAATGTATCCGCAGATGAAGAAGAGAAAAAAGTAGGATTTTCTATTATAATATCTATACCATATTTAAGCATTAACTTAACTTTTGTATTTTTATCAATTATAATTGCTTCTCCTCTTTGAGAAAAATAACTATTCATTATAACTATTAGTATATAATCTTTAAAATTATTTTTAATATATTCAAGTTGATATAAATGTCCATTATGAAGTGGGTTATATTCAACTATAAGTCCAATAACATTCATTTTCATCACCAAGATAATTCTATCAAATTTATAAGTTTTTGTATTTATTTTTATTTATAATTTTGATAAAATAATTTTAAAGTAGAGGTTATGTAAATGGAAAAAGAGATTCAAAGAGTTAATAAAAAGATTTCTATTATAACTATTTTTTTAGTATTTTCTTTTATAATATGGTTTTCTTTTTTAATTGCTAAAAAAATTGATAATAATGAAAAAATATTTGAAGGTAAATATACTGTAAGTATTAATGTATCAGGTCTTGAAGAAAATAAATATTTAACTGGTAAAAGTGATGGAGATTATTCTTTAGCACTAAATACAGGTAAATATGAATTTGTTGAAGGGTCTTTTTCATGCTCTGGTTCATATTCACAACAAATGTATTATGATGAAACATCAACTCTTGAATTAACTGGTATAACTTCAGATATAAGTTGTAATATTAAATATAAAGAAAAACAATTGAGAGTAAAAGCAGATTGTATTAATTGTAGTGCTTCTCCTGAATTTCAATATGTAGCATATGGTCAAGAAGCAGAATTTAGGGTATATCCAAGTGATAGAAATTACAATTATATTTATAATACTTGTGGTGCTGAATATATTGGAGATAATAAATATGTTATAAGTGAGATAGTATCACCTCTTTCATGTACATTTGCATTTTCAGATCCAAATTATGTAAAAACATATACTTTATCAGCATCATCTACTAATCCAGCTATTGGAGGAGTTACACCATCTAGTCAAAAGATATCAGAACATCAATCAGGTACAATAGATATAGTTCCTAAAGATGGTTATACATATAAAAGTAATAATTGTAACGGAATATACTCATCTGGTAAATTAACTGTTTATGATATTACTAAAAATACTCATTGTTCAATTACATTTACACCAGGTGGTGCCGGTGCTGAATTAATAGTTACAGCTTATGTTTCAAATCCTGAGGGAGGTAGCTTATATCCAGCAGAGCAAAAGGTAACTGAATACAGTTCAGCAACTATAATATTAACTCCAAGTTCTGGATATATGTATTCTAGTAATTCTTGTGGTGCTATATACGATAAAGGAGTTCTAAGAATAAATAGTGTTATTAAGAGTACAAGTTGTAAAGTTACATATGAAAGTAAACAAAAAACAGTTAACTTTACAGCATCAGTAAATAATACTGATTATGGAAGTGTTTATCCAAGGTCACAAGTAGTAAATGAAAATTCTACTATCAAATTAAGCCTTTATCCAACGGAAGGATATGCTTATTATGCTAATAGTTGTAATGGTGTGTATACTCCTCGTAGTGGAAAAAATGGAACACTTACTATAGAAAATGCTGGAGCAACTACTAATTGTATGATTTATTATGCAGATATTACCAAACTTGCATATGTTGAAGTTTCTCCTGATGATACTGGGCATGGTGAAATATCACCTAGTAGTATGTATGTAAAAATTGGTGGAACTGCTAAATTTAATGTTTCATCTTATGCAGGATACGTTTATGATTCAAATGATTGCTCAGGTACTTATAAGAATGGAATTTTAACTATTACTGATGTAAAATCATCAATGAAATGTAATATTAATTTTAAAGAAGATGGTAAAACATATACTATTACTATGAAGTCAAATGATACAAGCATGGGAGAAGTAAATCCAGTTTCAAGAACAGTTACTAGTGGAGATGATGCTCAGTTTACATATGTTACAAAATCAGGTTATAAATATTTATCTAATGATTGTAATGCTGAGGTAAGTGGTAATAATTTATTAATTGTAAGAGCAGTAAATGCTAATACTACATGTACAGTAACTTTTGTTCATGAATAAATAGACAAATATTATTAACTTTGATAGAATTAATTTAACAAGTTGAGGTTTGAAATGAAAAATGTAATTATTACTGGTGCTACTGGTATGATAGGAAGAAGTTTAATTGATTATTTAACCAAAAAAGATATTAATGTTTTAGCAATAGTAAGAAGAGATGGAGAATTTTTTCCTAAAAATGATAAATTAAAAATTATTAAATGTGATTTAAGTAATTTAAAAAATTTAAATCTAAGTCAAAAGTATGATACGTTTTATCATCTTGCTTGGATGAAAACAACTGCTGATGGCAGAAATGATTATTTTACTCAAACGCTTAATATTAACTATACATTAGATGCAGTAGAGCTTGCATATAGAAGTGGTTGTAAAACTTTTATTGGTGCTGGTTCTCAAGCAGAATATGGAAGAGTTGATGGAATAATTTCACCAAACATTAAAACTAATCCTGAAAATGGATATGGAATTGCAAAACTAGCAGCAGGTCAAATGAGTAGGCTCTTAGCAAATGAACATAATATTAAGCATATATGGGCAAGAATAATAAGTGCTTATGGACCATATGATAATGAAAGTACAATGGTAATGTCTAGTATTAAAAGTATGGTCGATTATGGTATATCACCCGAATATACAAAAGCAGAGCAAATTTGGAACTATATATATTCAAAAGATGTAGCGAAAGCATTTTACTTACTTGGTGAAAAAGGAATAAATAATTCTATATATTGTATTTCAAGTACAGATGCTAAACAATTATTTGAATATATAGAAATAATAAAAAATAATATTGACCCAAATATAGAATTAAAAATAGGAGCAAAAGATTATTTAGCAAAGCAAGTAATGAATTTAAAATGTGATATAAGTAATTTAGAAAAAGACACTGGTTTTTACCCAGAATATAGTTTTGATGAAGGAATAAAAGAAACTATTTCATGGTATAAAGAAATGAAAGGAAGAAAAAAATGTTTAACGAAAATGAAATAAAATCAAAAATGAATAAAGTTATTGAAAACCTAGATAGTAGGTTTACTACAGTAAGAGCAGGAAGGGCAAATCCAAATATATTAAATGGAATTATGGTTGAGTATTATGGAACAATGACACCAATACAAAATTTAGCAAATATAAGTGTTCCAGAAGCAAGACAATTAAATATTAAACCATTTGATAAATCTTGCCTTAAAAATATTGAAAAAGCTTTGTATAGTGCTAATCTAGGAATAGCACCAACAAATAACGGAGAGATAATAATTCTTACTATCCCAGAACTTACAGAAGAATCAAGAAAGAATTATGTTAAACAAGCATCTCAAATGGCTGAAGAAGCAAGAATAGCACTTAGAACAATAAGACAAGATGAAAATAATAAAATTAAAAAAAGTGAATATAGTGAGAATGATGAAAAGATTTATTTAAATTCTGTTCAGAAATTAATAGATAATTATAATAAAATAATAGATGATAAATATAAAGAAAAAGAATCAGAACTATTAAAGATATAAAAGCATTATTGCTTTTTTTATTTAATCTTTACTTGCATTATGTTCAATTTTTTCCCAACTTACATCACTAAATAATGCTTTAGTTATGCAATAAATATAACTTAATATAAATATAGGATTATATAATATTGCTTTTATTTTATTACTTGTTTTTATATTTAAATTTTTATCTAAATATAATAAAGTAATAGTAAATAATATTACGGGGTAAGCCAGAACGCCGAGCGTTGCCAGCGCGCCCGCGCCGCGGATCTTTTTGGAGACGATGCCGG
>CAVCAD010000007.1:0-3747 GCA_963600145.1 Bacteroidaceae bacterium | reverse complement strand
GGGTCAATATATTTGCATTTTTTTTCAATATTTGATATTATTAGTACGAAATTTAAAAGGAGGTGCATTATGCCAAATATTAAAAGTGCTAAAAAGAGAGTACGTATTACAAGTAAAAAATCTATTTTAAATAATGATTTTAAATCTAGTATGAAAACAGCTATTAAAAACGTTGAAAAAAGTATTCATGCTGGTAATAAAGAAGAGGCATATAAGAATTTAGATATCGCAGTTAAAAGAATAGATAAAGCTGCTAAAAAAGGTATTATTAAATTAAATACTAGAGATAGAAATAAATCTAGATTAACTAAAAAAGTTGTAGCAATGAAGTAAATCAATATGATTTGCTTTTTTTAATTCTTGATTAATATATATTTTTTTTGTAAAATTTTAAATAGGTGAAAAGAATGAAATTTCTAAAAAATATTATATTAATATTATTATTTATACTTTTAGGATATGAAGTTTATATTAATAAAGAAACAGTAAATGCTTATTTTAGGAAAATAATGGCTACATATAAAGATATTGAAATAAAAGAGCCAAATGAGTATGCAAGAAACTATAATATTAAAAAATTTACTTATGATGAAGATTATAAGCCTTATAATAAAACAGATTTAGAAAATATATTATTTAATATATTAAATAATGGTTATGATACTTTTACTTTTTATTGTCCAAAAGAATATAATAATTGTTTATCAGATATAACAGACATAGCAAATGATTCACATATGCTTAGTATGATAAATAACTATGTAAGTCCATTTAATAGTTTTGTTTATTTAGATACTATAACAAATTCTTTAGGAGAAATAACAATAAAAGTTACAAAAAATTATTCAGACTTTGAAATTAAACAAATAAATGCTAAAATAGATGAAATATTAAATGAATTAAATATAGATAATTTAAGTAAAAAAGAACAAGTAGATAAAATACATGAATATTTAATTAATAATGTAGAATATGATAATGATTATGATGAAAATATAGGTAATCATTACTCAGAAACTGCTAACGGAGCATTTTTATATGGAAAAGGAATATGTAGTGGATATAGTGATGCTTTTGCTTTATTTATGGATAGATTAAATATTCCAAATATCAAAGTAGCAAGTAATGATCATGTATGGAATTTAATATACATAGATAATTCATGGAAACATGTTGATGTAACTTGGGATGATACTAGATCATCAATAGTACTTGGATATAAATTTTACTTAATAAATACTGAAAAATTACTTAGTATAGATTCAAAAGATCATACATTTGATCAATCATTTTATATAGAAGCAAAATAGGCATATCCTATTTTTTTATTTTATTAGTTTTATTCAAAACATTAGATAAAAATACATAATTTATTTTTTCATCTTCCCTATATCTTTTAAAAGCAAGTTTAATAAGTTCATCTAATAAAGTAGTAAAATTCTTACCACTTTCTTTCCATAGATAACTAGCAAGAGAACCTGGTATATTATTCACCTCATTTACATAAAGTTTATCTTTATTTTGATCATATAAATAATCTATTCTAATTACTCCATTACTTTTTAATATTTTAAATATTTTAATTGAAATATCATTTATTTTATCCTCTAATTCTTTATTTATACTTGCAGGTATTATTCTATTTAACGGATCTATATTCTTTGTTTTTAAATTACTTAAATATTTATCATTAAATGATAATATTTCATCACTTTTAATTACTTCTTCTAAAGAAGAAGTTATCATATTTTCACTATCTCCTAAAACACTACAATTTATTTCTCTAAATTCATTTAATTTTTCTTCAACTATTATATCTTTAGAAAATTCAAAACTATAATAAATCGCATCTTTAAGTTCATCTATATTACTTGCACTTTTTATTCCTATAGAAGAACCTAAATTATTCGGTTTTACTATTACTGGATAACTTAATTTATCTTCTATCTGTTTTATAACTATATCTATATCATCATGAATATTAAATGTTAATCCTGGTAAAACATCAATATTATTATAATTTAAAATACACTTAGTAAAATATTTATCCATAGATACTGCTGATGAACAAACATCAGATAAAACATATGGAACATTAAACATACTTAAATATCCAGCTATAGTACCATCTTCTGTATTTGTACCATGAACTATAGGAAATAAACAATCTACTTTAAATATCTTTCTATTATAAAATTTATTTTTTACCTTTACATATAAATTATTATTTTCTTTTATAAAATTTACTTTCTTTAATTTTGTTAAAAGTATTTCAATATCTTTATAATTATTTATATCTAATAATTCACTACCAGTATAAAAATCATTTTCTTTACTAATATATACTGGTAATATATTATACTTATCTTTATTAAAATTTTCTAATGCCTCAAGAGCAGTTATAATAGATATTTCATGTTCTGTAGTTTTACCTCCGTATAAAATACATATATTTATTTTCATATTCCTCCTTAATAGTATTGATCTGGTAAATCATTTTCAAGTAATAATATAATTTTTTCTTTATTTAGTTTATTAACATAATCAAATACTTCTTTTATATTTTCTATATATTTAATATTATTAAAGTTATTATCTTTTAATGCATTATAAATAAATTTTGTTTGATTATAATTAGTAAATATTACTTCATCACAAGAATTTAATATATATTTTCCAAAATTATAATTAATTTCATTTTCTTTATCACCAAATTCAACCATACCAGGTGTTACAACTATCTTATAACCATCAAAACTTTTTAATACATTAAGTGCATTTAAACTACCTATTTCATTTGAATTATATGAATCATCAAGTATAGTAACATTACCATATTTTTTTATATTTAATCTATGTTCTACATTCTTCATATTATATATTTCTCTTTTTAATTTACTTATATCTATATTAAAATAATCAGCTATTACTAATGAAATAAATAAATTATATATATTGTGTTTACCTAATAATTTAGTCTCAAAATTAAATATTTTACCTTTAAAATTAACTTTAAATTTAGTTATTTCATTAGTCATATAAATATCACTTAAATAATAATCACAAGTATCATCTTTAGAAGAAAAACTAATTATTTTTTTATTATTAAATATATTTATATTATTCTTTATATTTTCATCATCTAAATTAACAAAAATTACATCACTATTTTCATATATTTCAAATTTAGTTTTTATAATATTATCTATTGTTTTAAATGATTCTAAATGCATAGAACCAATATTAGTAATTACAGAAACACTAGGTTTTATAATTTTACAAATATTATCTATATCCCCTACTTTAGTTGCTCCCATTTCTACTATAAACATTTTATTTCTTATATTTAATTTTTCTCTTATACTTTTTACTATTCCTAAATCAGTATTATAATTTTTAGGCGTCATACATACATTATATTTTATATTTAATAAATTATATAAATAATTTTTAACACTAGTTTTACCATAACTTCCTGTTATTGCAATAACAATTAAATTTTTATATTGTTTTAATTTGTTTTTAGCAAGTTTTATATATATTAAATTAATTAAATAATTTATTGGTTTATTTATAATATCTATAATAAATAATTCTAAATCTATAAATATATTTAATAATATAATTAACTTTATTGATGAAGAATATATTATTATAAAGTTTAATAATGTAAGAAAAATAATATATCTAATTATTTTTTTAGTAAATATAAGTTTTTCTTCTCTAAATAAGCACAAAATGTGGTAT
>CAVCAD010000006.1:0-7113 GCA_963600145.1 Bacteroidaceae bacterium | reverse complement strand
GTAAAGGACATGAGTTTATTACTGACTCAGATAATAAATATTTAAAGGAACTATTAACGTCTATAGATGTTGATTTAACACAATGTGCAAAAGCAAATTATGATAATTAATTTTTGTGTAGAATTAGTTTGAATTAAATAGTTGTTTTTCGCTATAAAAAACAAATTATAAAGATAATTTTCTTATTTTTTTAAAATTTCTTTATTTTTTAAATTTATTGACTTTTATATCAATTTATATTATAGTAATCACTCGTAGTGATATATACTATTTTTAAATAAATAAGGGGGGATAAATTATGGAAAGTATAGAGGCTATTATAGAAAGAATTAATTATTTAGATAATGAAATCAAGAAAATAATTGTTAATTTTAGTGAAGGAAATATGTCGTATGCTGATGCGATGATAAATAAATTTTATCTTGATAGTTATTTAAAAGAATATGATAATTATAGAAAAGTAGTTAAAACAAGACTTGTAAGTGATATTAATAGTAAAGCGTTAAATAGAAAATAAATAAATAAACCATTCTATAAACAGTATAGAGTGGTTTATTTATTATTAGTACGTGACTATTCTAACTGAAAGTAGGGTATTTTTGTTATTTTTAAAAAAATAAAAATTTAACAATCAAAAAATATTGACATCCTTTTTGAGAAATGGTATATTTATATTCGCCAGCAGGAGTGTTTAATGGGCGATTAGCTCAGTTGGTTAGAGCATCTGCCTTACAAGCAGAGGGTCGGGAGTTCGAGTCTCTCATCGCCCACCATTATTGAATGCCAAAATAGCTCAACTGGTAGAGCAACCGACTTGTAATCGGTAGGTTCCGGATTCGATTTCTGGTTTTGGCACCATTTTTTTTGGAGAGATAGCGAAGAGGCTAAACGCGGCAGACTGTAAATCTGTTCCTTCGGGTTCGATGGTTCGACTCCATCTCTCTCCACCACTTAAGTTATGCCTCGTAGCCAAGCGGTAAGGCACAAGACTTTGACTCTTGCATGCGCTAGTTCGAATCTAGCCGAGGCAACCATTATTATGACCCGCTAGCTCAGCCGGTAGAGCATTTGACTTTTAATCAAAGGGTCTGGAGTTCGAATCTCCAGCGGGTCACCATTTTTATTTTATGCCTTAGTGGCGGAATAGGTAGACGCACAGGACTTAAAATCCTGCGAGCATTAAAACTCGTGCCGGTTCAAGTCCGGCCTGAGGCACCATTAATAAAAATTATTTAATATTATTAGTAAAAAACATCAATTTCTTTAAAAAAATTGATGTTTTTATCTATTGTTTGTTATAGTTATATTATGTTTTATTTATTATTTATTTTTTATAGTTGTAATTTGCTTTTAAAAAAAATAATATTATGTTAAAATATATATGTGAAAGTAGGAATGCTTATGACAAAGAGTCTAGTATTTTTGATATTTTTTACCGTATTTGCGGTAGGTTTTAGTTTGATTTTTGGTATTATTATATTTTTTAAAAAAAGAAGAATTAATAAACTTAAAGCAGAGTTATCTTCTGTTGAGCGTGATAAAAATATGGTTGTATCATCAAGACTATTAACAGAATTAAATAAAGCTGAAAGTCTTGCGAATAATGATGCATTAAAACAAAAATTAGCAACTTGGAATGAAACATTTGATACAATAAATTCTAAAGATATTCCTCATATAACCGATGAAATACTTCATATTGAGGAACTAATAGAAGAAAAAAAATATGATGATGCAGAAAAATTAATGCCTAATTTAGAAATAGTTACATATTATGCAAAAGCTAAAAGTATGTTTTTACTTTCTGAAGTAAGAAGCTTAACAACAAGTGAAGAAAGAAATAGGGAAGCAGTAACTAAACTTAAAACACTATATAGACAAATAGTATTAAAATATAATAATAATATAGATGATTATAAAGAAATTAAAAAAGCAATAGAACTTCAATTTGAAAATATAGATAAATTATTTAGTGCTTTTGAAAAAAGTATGGATAATAATAATTTTGAAGAAACTCCAAAAATAGTAAAAGCATTATCAGATTTAATAAAAAACTTAGAGATAGTCATAGAAGAATCACCAACTATTTTATTTATGGGAAGAGTTATTATTCCTAAAAAGATATCTGAGATTAAATCTTATGAAAGAAAACTTACTAAAACTGGATATAATTTAGAATATATGAATTTAGATTATAATATAGAGCAATCAAATAAAAAAGTAAATTTAATATTAGATAAATTAAAAGTTCTTAACTTAGAGGATTCAATTTTTGATTTAAAAACTATATTAGATTATTATGATTCTATAATAGTTGATTTTGATAAAGAAAAAAATTGCAAGGCAGAATTTGAAGAAGAAGCATGGGTTATTACTGAAAAGATATCAAGAATTTCAAAGATGATAAAAAATATATATATGGAACTTTCTGAAATTAAAGATTCATATGATTTATCAAGTGATGTTAGTGAGGGAGTAAATCAATTAAATTCTGAATTTATGAAACTTAAAGAAGAATTTAGAGAAGCAAGTGATAGATCAAAAATTAAAGTTATTCCATATAGTAAAATGCATAAAGATATACAACTTGTTCATATTAGGATTAATGCACTTGAGGATGGAATCGAAAAAACTATTAGAGAATTAAGTAGTTTAAAAGAAGATGAGTATAGAGCAAGAGAACAACTTATTGAAATAAATGAAATACTTAGAAATTCTAAATTAAAAATAAAAGAATATAAGCTTCCTGTTTTACCTAAAAATTATACAGTAGAACTTAAAGAGGCAAAAGAAGCAATAAATGAAATAATAAATGAACTTGAAAAGAGACCAATATCAATAAAAACATTAAATACTAGAGTAGATACTGCTAGAGATTTAGTTTTCAAATTATATAATACAGCAAGAGAACTTGTTAAAACTGCTGCGATGTGTGAACTTGCTATTGTATATGGAAATAGATATAGAACAAGTTATAAAGAAGTTAGAGCTGGTCTTTTACTAGCAGAAAAAGAATTTTATAAAGGGGAATATAGAAAAGGCTTAGAAACTGTACTTGGAGTTTTAAATATTGTAGAACCAGGTATTAATAAGAAATTACTTAGTGTTTATAGTGATTAGAAAGAAGTGATAAATAATGACAAAGAAAAAAGTAAGTAAAGAAGAAAAGAAAACAGGCTTTCAATATACAAAGGAAATAGAAGGATTACTTCTTCTTATTTTTGGTATTGTTGGATTTGGTAATTTTGGTATAGTTGGTAAATGTTTTAGAAGCTTTTCTATTTTCCTTTTTGGTTCTTGGTATATTTTAGTACTTGCTTTATCTTTAGCACTAGGTTTATTTCTTATTTTTAAAAGAAAAAAACCTAATTATTTTACTGCTAGATTAATAGGAATATATATAGTAGTACTTGCTATACTTGTACTTTCTCATATAACTTATATTAAAGAAAATAATTTAAGAGGATTAGAAATATTAAGAGCTACTGAAAATAATATTGAACTTGCTATAAATAATATTGACTTAATTAAAGATACTGGTGGCGGAATTATTGGTGGTGCTTTTATTACTCTTTTCGTTTTTTTGTTTGATGTTGTTGGAACAGAAGTTTGTGTTGTAGTACTTTTAATATTTGGAATAATTATGTTATTTGATGTAACACTTAGTGATGTTTTATTATCAATAATTAGTCCATTTAAAAAACTTAAAAATAGTGCTGAAGAAAAAAGCACTGTTAAAATTACTGGTAATGATGATGATACTGATGAAGAAGAAACTTTAGTTAAGAAAGATGATGAAGTAGATAATAAAATAGTAATAACAAGTGTAGATGATTTAATAAATAAAGAAAATAAAGAAGAAGTAAAAGAAGAAATTCCTTTAGTAGAACCTCAAATAGAACAAGTAGAAAATAAAGAATTAGTTTATAAATTACCATCTATTGATATTTTAGATAAAGTTAAGAAAACAAATAAAAGTAATAGTAATGAATTTATTCAAAATAATACAAAAATATTAGAAAGAGTATTATCTGATTTTCAAATTAATGGTCGTGTAGTTGAAGCACATATTGGTCCTACTGTAACACAGTTTGAGGTAGAACTTACTCGCGGAACAAAAGTTAATAAGGTTTTAAGTATTAATAGAGAAATAGCTTTAGCTTTAGCAGCAAAGGATGTTAGAATTGAAGCACCAATTCCTGGTAAAAGTACAATAGGTATAGAAATTCCTAATCCTGTAACCGCAGATGTTAGAATTAGAGATATTATTGAAGGAATACCACATAAACTTGATAATAATAAACTTGTTTCACCACTTGGTAAAGATATAATGGGAAATATTCAATATGTTGAAATTAATAAAACACCTCACTTATTAGTCGCAGGTTCAACTGGTAGTGGTAAAAGTGTATGTATTAATAATATTATAGTTTCAATATTGATGCGTGCTCGCCCTGATGAGGTTAAATTAGTTTTAGTAGACCCTAAAAAAGTAGAATTAAATGCTTATGAAGATATTCCGCATTTGCTTACACCAGTTGTTACTGATCCTAAAAAAGCTGCGGCTACACTTCAAAAAATTGTTGTTGAAATGGATAAACGTTATGATATATTTAAAGATACTGGAACAAAAAACATTCAAACATACAATGAATATGTTGAAAAAGAAAATAAAAAACATCCAAATAGCATAGAAAGAATGCCATATATTCTTGTTATTATTGATGAACTTGCTGATCTTATGATAGTTGCATCAAAAGAAGTAGAAGAGTCAATTACAAGAATCACTCAGCTTGCTCGTGCCGCTGGTATTCACTTAATAGTAGCAACTCAAAGACCATCAACTGATATAATTACTGGTTTAATTAAAGCAAATATTCCATCAAGAATTTCTTTTGCTGTATCATCTAGTATAGATAGTAGAACAATTTTAGATATGATAGGTGCTGAAAAACTTCTTGGAAAAGGTGATATGTTATTTTTACCTATGGGTGAAAACACTCCTATTAGAATACAAGGTAGTTATATAACTGATGATGAAATTAAACGTGTTGTTGATGCTGTTAAAAGAAATGGCTTTAAAGTAAAATATGATGATAGTATTATGAATGCTGATAAAACTAAACAAGAACCATTAGATGGTAGAGATGATTATGATACAGGTGAAAAAGACCAATTATATAATGAAATTTTAGAATTTGCTATTAGACAGGGTAAAATAAGTGCTTCTTTAATTCAAAGAAAATATCGCCTAGGATATAATAGAGCAGCTAGAATTATAGATTTTATGGAACAAGAGGGAGTAGTTGGCCCACAAAGTGGAAGTAAACCAAGAGATGTTCTTGTAAAATTTGAAAATAAGGAAGGAGATGATAAGTAATGTCAACACCACATATAGAATCAAAAACAAATGAAATATCTAAATATGTTTTAATGCCAGGAGATCCTGAAAGAGTTGAATATATTGCTAAAAACTTTCTAACTGATATTAAATTAGTTAATACTGTAAGAGGTGAAATTGCTTATACAGGCACATATAAAAATAAAAGAATAACAGTATTTTCTAGTGGTATGGGAATAGCAAGTATGGGAATATATAGTCATGAATTATTTGATAAATATGATGTAGATGCAATAATTAGAATAGGAACAGCTGGTTCATATACAAATGATTTAAAATTAAAAAGTATTTTTCTTTCACAAAGTGCTTATAGTGAAACATGTTATGATGAAGAAGCAACTAATAAATCTATGGATGTAGTTAATTCTTCTTTTGAATTAAATAATGTTATAATTGATACTGCTAAAGAACTCGGTATAGAACTTAATATGGGTAGAGTACATACAACAGAAGCATTTTATGCTGCTAAAGATGAAAATAAATATCTTTTAGAGCATGATTGTAAATGTGTTGAAATGGAAGCATTTTCTTTATTTGTTAATGCTAAAAAATTTCATAAACAAGCAACTGCTCTTCTAACTATTACTGATTTAAAAACAACAGGTGAATCACTAAAAAGAGAAGATAGAGTTATAAGAGTTAATACTATGATAACTTTAGCTCTTGAAAGTATTATAAAATTATAATTATTGTGCAATATAAAAATATAGGAGAAATATGAATTATAAAAAAATAGAAAAAGATAAATATACACTTCATTTAATAAATACAACAAGATTTAAAACTATTAATATAGAAATATATTTTTCAAATTTGTATAATAGGAAAGATAGAATCTATTATACTTTTTTGTCTTCACTTTTATCAAAAACTACTAAAAAATATAATACTCGTCTTAAAATGAATATAAAAAAAGAACAGTTATATGGTTTAGGTTTATCTTATTCTTATTTTACTATAGGTAAAATGCAATCTTTTATGACTAATATAACATTCTTAAATCCTAAATATGTAGCTGAAAAATTATATGATAATGTATTTTCTTTTTTAAAAGAGGCTTTTTTTAATCCAAATGTTATAAATAATAAATTTGATGAAAAAGAATATAATTTTACTTTAGATGGAATATTAACATCAATAAAAAGAAATAAATGTAATAATAATAGTTATGCTTTAGAACAATTTAGAAAGAATTTTTTTGATAAAACTATATTAAAAGATGCTTTTTATGAAAAAGAAAGTGTTTATAAGAAAATAAATAATGAAGATGTTTATACTTTTTATAAAAATATGTTTTCAAATAATAAAATAGATATTTTTGTATTAGGTGAATTTGATGAAGAATTGATAATTAAAAAAATAAATAATTTATTTAAAAATATTAATAATACAATTAATTTTAATATAGATTTATATATAAATAATAAAATTAAAGATAAAGTAAAAGAAGTAAAAGAAAGTAAAGATTATAAACAATCAATAATAATGGTAGGTTATAAATTTAAAAAATTAACTGATTATGAATCAAAATATATTTTACCTATATATAATTTAATGTTAGGTGGAACTAGTATAAATAATTCAATTTTATTTACAAATGTTAGAGAAAAAAATTCACTTTGTTATTATATAGCATCTTATGCATATAGATATTCAAGTAGAGATGATTATGATACAGGTGAAAAAGACCAATTATATAATGAAATTTTAGA
>CAVCAD010000005.1:0-2039 GCA_963600145.1 Bacteroidaceae bacterium | reverse complement strand
TGGTTTGAATAAAATAGGTGGTATAATGAATTACATTAATATATTAGGTTTTTATAGCTTTACTTCATCAGACTGGTTTTTAACGTTGATTATGAAAGGGTTATTTGCATTTGATAGATGTATATATTTTATGGTAGAAAAAATATATATAGCATTTAATTTTTTATGTAATTTAAATCTTTCTGTTTTAAGTGATTTATTTGGGCCTTTAATAAATAGAGTTTATTCTTTAGTTGGGGTAGTTTTGCTTTTTATGTTGGCATTAAATATATTACGTACAATAGTTAACCCAGATGATACAAGTTCAATTGTGAAAGACCCTAAAAAATTTGGGATAGATATATTTACAACACTTGCTTTACTGATGATTACAATACCAATATCTGGTAATAGAGGTATTATTTTTAAATATCTTGATATAATTGAAGATGTATTTTTGCCTTCATCTAATGATGCTGATAATGGGATAATTATGAGGTTTTTATTTGGAGAAGGATCGGTTTCAATAGTTGGAAGCGATTCAGAAATATTTGGGAGACAAATGGCAAAAACTATTTTTATGCAGTTTATAGTTCTCGATGATCAATATGGTGCTGCTACAGGAGAAAAATATAATAATATTAAAAATAGTGCTGATGATTCATTTGATTATGGTGGGTTATCTGATTTGTTAGGAAAAAAAGAAATAGCATATTTCCCTTTTGTGTCAGGTGCTGTTGGGTTTTATGTGGCTTATTCGTTATTTACTCATTGTTTGTGGGCGGTAAGAAGATGCTTTGAACTTGCTGTATTAGAATGTGTAGCTCCAATATTTGTATTAATGAGATATAGTTTAAAAACGAGAGACAAATGGAACTGGTTTTTAAATACTTTTAAAAAATCATATTTAAAATTATTTTGTTTAATGACTTCTTTTTATCTTAATATTATGCTTATCAATAATCTTCTAGTGTTTTTTGCAAAAAATTTAAGTGGTGATAGTAGTGTTTCACTAGAAACTACAGGAAGTGCTTCATCATCGCTACTTGCTATGAAAGTTAATGCAGAAAGCACATTGGTTAGTAATGCACCAACTGGTTTTTTTGCAAAAACTGTGTATATGCTGATTTTACTTGTTGGGATAGTAAAATTATCATTAAAATTACCGAACATAATTATTGAAGTTTTTGGACTTCAAGCAGATGATGGGAAAGATGATTCATTTGGAGCATTTCTTGGTAAAATTGCTGGGCTTGGGAAGGCGGTTGGGAAGGCGGCTATATCACGTGGTGCAGCTTTGCTTGATGAAAAAACAGGAGGTAAATTTGGTGATTTTATTGTTGAAAAAGGAAGAGATATAAAACGAAAAATTGATGAAGCGAAAGATCCTTACTTGGGCATAAAAAATAGATATGCAGAAAGAAATGCAGAAAGGAAAAAACTGGAACACCAAGCAAAACGTGAAGCAGAAAGAATTGAACTTTTAAATACTATTAGAGAAAGCGGAGGAGGAGGGACTCCTACTATTATTAATAATACTGCAGTTGTGTTTCCAGTTATAGGTCAGACAGATCAATCGACTGGACAACTATCTGATAATCAAACTAGGAAATTGCCACAAGGCGGTTCTTATAGAAGTGGTAATTATGGTGGAGATGTTATAGAGGGGTCATTTACAGAAGTAAGCTCTAATGCTTCAAATACTAGGCAAAATATGGCTGGACCTGAAAGGGTAACGTTTGCACTTCCGCCTGGGGGTTCAAATAATTATCAGAGTGCACATTCTGCTAATATTAATATTGAAAAAACTAATGAAATTATAAAAAATGTGACAGACACCGCTCAAACAGAAACACTTTCAAACAGCGGTCAAATGAATAACACAGATTATCATCAAAAAGAAATTATTAAAGTAATAGAAAAAAGTAAAGCGATAGATGTTCAATCTGATATGACACAAAAATCAAAGAATAAAGATTTAGAAAATGATATCAAACATAACAAGACTATAGATGATTCACCAAATTTAATGGCAGATTTTCAAAGTCAACAAGAAGTAA
>CAVCAD010000004.1:0-7021 GCA_963600145.1 Bacteroidaceae bacterium | reverse complement strand
GTATTTCTCAGTTTGGCTTATCTTTATTAAAAGAAAAGAAAGATAAAGATAAGAACAAATAGAACTGTTTAAGATTATTCACAAATTTCTAGTTAAGAATTTATAAAATAAATGGTTTGACAAAGTAAAATATAAATAATATAATCATACGTGTTAAATCAATTGAAGAAAAGGGTAATTTAATATAATTTTTTAGAGAACTTATGGTTGGTGAAAATAAGTAAGGAGTTAAATTATAAATCATTTCTGATGAGTCTTTTTGAAAGTAAGTAAGAAAGAACGTTTTACTAGCGTTAAAAAGTATTAAAGTATGTAATAATTACATAAATTAAGGTGGTACCACGGAATAATTTCGTCCTTTTAGGGCGTTTTTTTATTGGAGGAAATATGAAGGAATTTGAAAAATTAAGTACAGAGAAAGTTAATGTATTTGAGGAAGGAATACTTAAGTATTGGAAAGAAAATAAAATATTTGAAAAATCAATTGAAAATAGAGAAAAGTATTTTGTTTTTTATGATGGACCTGCTACAGCTAATGGTATGCCAGGTTTACACCATATGGTTGCTAAATTTTTAAAAGATACTATATGTAAATATAAAACTATGAAAGGCTATAAAGTTATTAGAAAAGTTGGTTGGGATACCCATGGTCTTCCAGTAGAACTTGAAGTAGAAAAGCAATTAGGTTTTAAAAGTAAAAATGATATTGAAGAATATGGTATAAAAGAATTTAATGAAAAGTGTAAAGAAAGTGTTTGGAAAAACGAAAAAGCATTTACAGAACTTACTGAAAAGATGGGTCAATTTATTGACACTGATAATCCATATGTTACATATGATAATAATTATATAGAAACTGAATGGTGGATACTTAAAAAATTATTTGATGAAGGTTTAATTTATGAAGGACATAAAATTTTACCATTTTGCATACGTTGTGGTACTGGTCTTGCATCACACGAAGTAGCACAAGGATATCAAGAAATTGCTGTAAATTCAGTTATAGTTCCAATGAAGAAAAAAGATGAAGAAAATACTTACTTTTTAGTTTGGACAACTACACCATGGACACTTTTATCAAATGTTGCTTTATGTGTTAATCCAAAAGAAACATATGTAAAAGTAGAAAGTATGGGATATAACTTTATATTATCAAAAACATTAATGCCAAGTGTTTTAGGGGAAGATGTAAAAATATTAAAAGAGTATAAAGGTAGTGATCTTGAATATCAAGAATATGAACAATTACTTCCGTTTATTAAAGTTAATAAAAAAGCTTTCTTTGTGACATGTGCTGATTATGTTACTACTGAAGATGGTACTGGTATTGTTCATATTGCTCCTGCTTTTGGTGAAGATGATTACAATGTTGGTAAAAAATATGACTTACCAGTTGTAAATCCTGTTGGAGAAGATGGAAAATACTTAGAAGGTCCTTGGAAAGGAACTCTTGTATTTGATGCTGATATTGAAATTATTAAATATTTAAAAGAAAATGATAAATTATTTAAGAAAATAAAACTTATGCATAATTATCCTCATTGTTGGAGATGTTCTACACCACTTTTATATTATTCAAAACCAAGTTATTATATTAAAACTACAGCATTTAAAGATAAAATTATAAAAGAAAATAATAAAGTAAATTGGCATCCATCATTCGTAGGAGAAAAAAGATTTGGAAATTGGCTTGAAAACATGAATGACTGGGCAATATCTAGAAATAGATATTGGGGAACACCACTTCCACTTTGGACTTGTGAATGTGGAGAAAAAATAATGATAGGTTCTAGAAAAGAACTTGTAAGTAAATCAATTCAAAAAATAGATGAAACAATAGAACTACATAGACCATATGTAGATGAAATTGAAATTAAATGTGAAAAATGTGGTAAAACCATGCATAGAGTAAAAGATGTAATTGACTGTTGGTTTGATTCTGGAAGTATGCCATTTGCTCAATATCATTATCCATTTGGAAATGAAGAAATATTTAAGCATCAGTTTCCAGCAGATTTTATTTCTGAAGGAATAGACCAAACACGTGGTTGGTTTTATGTACTTTTAGTTATATCAATATTTGTAATGGGGAAAGCACCATATAAAAATGTTTTAGTAAATGATTTACTTTTAGATAAATATGGTAAGAAAATGAGTAAAAGTAAAGGTAATACTATAGATCCATTTAATTTAATAAATACATTTGGTGCTGATACAATAAGATGGTATTTTCCTTATGTTTCAAGTGTTTGGACACCACTTAAATTTGATGAAGAAGGATTAAAAGAAATATATTCTAAATTCATAAGTACTTTAAAAAGCACATATAACTTCTTTGCTTTATATGCTAATACAGATAAACTTGATCCAAAAGAATTTGAAGTTAAATATGAAGATTTAGAAGAAATAGACCTATGGCTTTTATCAAAATATAACAAACTTGTTAAATATGTTTCAGAATCTTATGATGAATATGATTTAACAAAAGTAGTTAGAAGTATAACAGACTTTGTTAGTGAAGATTTATCTAATTGGTATATAAGAAGAAATAGAAAAAGATTCTGGGCATCAGCTTTAGATAATAATAAAAAAGCTGTATATAAAACCACATATGATGTTTTAGTTGGTATAAGTCAAATGTGTGCTCCTATAATGCCATTCTTATCTGAAGAAATGTATATAAACTTAACTGGAAAAGAAAGCGTACATTTATCAGATTTTCCAAAATATAATGAAAAATATTTAAATGATGAAGTTGAAGAAAGAATGGACTGTGTAAGAAAAATAATTTCATTAGGTAGATTTATTAGAGAAGAAGCTAAAGTTAAAGTAAGACAACCAATTAGTGAAGCAATATTAGATAAAAAATTAGAAAATAAAATATCTGATTTAGTATCTCTTATAAAAGAAGAACTTAATGTAAAAGAAGTTATATTTACAACTGAATTATCTAATTATGTAAATTATGATGTAAGACCTAATTATAAAGTTTGTGGTTCTAAATTTGGCTCTAAAATAAATGCTTTCGCAGGATTATTAAAAAATTTATCTACTGAGCAAATAAATAAACTTGAAAATAATGAAGAAATAGAATTATTACTTGATAATGAAAATATTAAAGTTAATCTTGAAATGGTAGATATTAGAGTAATATCTAAACAAGGATTTAATTCTGTTGTAGAAGGAAATTTATTTGTAGTTTTAAATACTAATCTTACAGAAGATTTAATAAATGAAGGAATAGCAAGAGAATTTATAAGTAAGATTCAAAATTTAAGAAAAACAAGAGATTATAATATAGTTGATAGAATAAATATTTATTATGAAAAAAATAAAGAATTTGAAAAATGTTTAGAAACTAATAAAGAATTTATAATGAGAGAAACACTTGCTTTATCAGTAGAAGAAAAAGAAAATTTAAGTGAAAAACAAAATATTAATGGTCTTGATTTATCATATGATATTGAAGTTACAAAAGAAATAAGTTAAAGCTTATTTCTTTTTCTAGTGTTTATTATAAAATTATGATATGATAGATGCAGAAAGTAGTTGAGATTATATGAGTAAAAGAAAAAGAAATATTTTAATAGTAATAGGAGTTTTAATAGTATACTTAATTGTTTCTTATTTTGTGTATACTAAATACAAAGATAATAAGCAAATATTACCAACAGAAGATGTATCTGTAGTAGCAACAATGAGCGATACAATTACTAAAGATTCTAGTTGGTGTGCAACTTTCCAACTTGTTTGGAATGAAATGAAAAATGAAGTAGTAAAAAAAGATATAGTATTTTATGAAGGAAATCCTGAAACAGTAGATAATTTGAATAAAGAAGAATTTGATCAATCTATGATATCTAGTGATTATTATTATATAAAATATGGATTAAAAACACTTGATTTAAAAAAAGAAATAGAAAATGGTATAAAACAAAAATTTGGTCAAACAAGTGATATATTAGATAGTTTTGATTGGTCTGATAGTGGAGTAGATGATCCAAATAATAATGAAGAAAGAAGATATTTTTTCTACACAATGCTTTATAGAAAATTCGAATTTTTAAAAGAATTTGATTTGCTTGATAATGATATGTTTGGAAATAAATATGAAAATGTTGAATATTTTGGAATAGAAAATACAAGTGATACAAGTATTAAAGGTCAAATAGAAGTACTTTATTATAATTCAATAGATGATTTTGCTATTCTTATAAATACTAAATCAAATGATGAAGTAATTTATTATAAAAATCCAGAAGGAAGTAATTTTAATGAAATTTATTCTAATATGATGAATAAAGCAAAACAATATGAAGGAAATAAAATTTTTAATAAAAGAGATGAATTTAAAGCACCTAAAATTTCATTAAATATAACTAGGGAATATGAAGAATTAGAAAATAAAAGATTTAGTACTGCAGATCCTATTTATGATGAAGGAGAAATAGAAAAAGCAATTCAAACTATAAAATTTAATATAGATGAAAAAGGCGGAGAAATTAAAAGTGAGGCAGCAATTGATGTGGGGATGCGTACAACATCAGTAAAGCCTGAAGACATGGAAGAGCCAAGATACTTTAATGTTGATGATACATTTGTACTATTCTTAAGAGAAAAAGGTAAAAGCACACCTTACTTTGCTTTGAGAGTAGAAGACATCACAAAATTTCAAACAAAATAAAAAGTTTTGTGAATAAAAAATTTTGTGAATAAAAAATTTATTGTAAATTTCAAATATGTGTGGTAAGATTATTTCTAGAATATAGGAGGTTGTTTTATATGAATGGAACAAGTAAATTAGTAAATATTCAAAATGCTGATGGGAGTAACGAACAATATGTTATTTTAAATTCGTTTGAACTTTCTGATATTGCAAAAAAGTTTGCTATTTATCATAAAAGTGAGATAGCAAATGGTGTACAAAAAATATATATATCTGAGATAGATGATAAAGAACCAGGTTTATCTATTTTTAAGACTATAGATGATGATGTTTTATGGAATAGAATAAAAGAAATGTTAAAGGTAATAGCAAATTTAACACCTGGTGCTAGTAATGAAAATAGTTATTTATGTGGTTATAATATTATAGATACAAATAAAATTGTTAAGCAAAGTGCTAAAGAAATTGGTGTTAAAGATGTAAACCCACTTATTAAACAGCTTCCAGTTAAAGAAGTTAAAGTTGAAGAACAAGTAGTTAAAGAACCAGAGCCTGAGGTTAATAATACTTACGTTGAAAATCCTTTTTCAGCACCAAGTGTTACTGCTGCGGTTGCACCAGCTGCACCTGTAGTTAGTGAAACACCAGCAGCTCCTACTTTGACTCAAACAGAAAACGCTACTATAAGTCAAACTCCTGCAGTTGAACAGCCTGTTCAACCAGAGTTAAATCAAACTCCAGCTCCTACTCCAGCTCCTGTAGAGCAACAGCCAGTAGCACCAGCACCTCTTCAACCTGAAGAAACTTTAAATGCTGCTGTTAATAATACTATAGAAGCACCAGTTCCTGCTCCAGCACTACCAACTGCTGCACCTGTATTAAATGAGGAGCCTATACCTGTTCAAAATGAAATACAAGAACCAGTAAGAACATTAGAATCTGTACAAACTACAGACTTACCATTAAATAATGCACCTGCTAGTATAGCAGTAAGTACTGCAGAAATAAAATTAGAAGATTTTAAGATAGAAGAAATAATGAAAGATTATTTTGATAAAATGAAATTAGATATTGAAAAAAGTATTTTAGATGTTATTAATAAAAATAAGCAAAATGTTGAAGAAATTTCTGCTTATGCTGAAAATACTGTGAACGAAGTAAATAAGCAAATCGAAAATACTATGAAAGAAGTAAATAATCAAGTTGAAAATACTCTTTATAATCCAGTTTTAGATGGAAATGTTGCTGTAGGAACTCCAGTAGCAAGTCCTATGCCAAACGTAGTTGAACCACAAAGGACATTAGTAAAATAGTTATGTTAACAGAAAAAGATGTTGAACTTCTTAAATCTAGTTATGATGAATTAAAAAACATCGTTCTTTCTATGAACAAAAGACTATTAGTCGCAGAAGATAGGTATAAAGCAGCTGAAATAGTGCTTGAAAAAATTAAAAGTACAACAAGTGAAGAAATACAAAAAGCATATAAAAGCGGCTATACTAGAGCTATATCTGATATGCAATCATCTGGTGGTGGATTTACAGTATCTAATGAAACAACTAAGAGTAATAGTAATGAAAATGTAAAAAAATTAGTTTTACAAAATAACTAATTTTTTTTATTTTCAAGAATATAATTATTATATGAAGAATTTATTATATTATTACTATGGTATTTCTCCTATGTATATATATAACGAAGAAGAAAATTATTATTTTAGCATTAATCAAATAAAATATGTATTTGCACCTGTAGTTAATAAAAATATTAATTTACTTGTTGATTTAAGTAATTTTTTATATAACAAAAATATTATGGTACATACATTTATAATTAATAAAGAAAATAATTATATAGTAAATTATAATAATATTAATTATGCTTTATTAAGAGTAAATTGTAATGATAGTAAAAAAATAAAATTAAAAGATATAATAGAATTTAATAATATTTTAGTTAATTCAAATAGTAGAAATTATATAGAATTATGGTCAAATGAAGTAGATGATATAGAAGAAGAAATAATTGATTTTAATAAAGAATATGAATTAATAACTGATACAATTAACTATTATATAGGATTATGTGAAAATGCTATTGAATATTATAAAGATAATGTAAATAATGAAAATGTATCAGTTAGTATAAATCATTTGAATATAAACTATAATATGACTTT
Organism: Bacteroidaceae bacterium; assembly: GCA_963600145.1. Classification (GTDB taxonomy): domain Bacteria; phylum Bacillota_I; class Bacilli_A; order RF39; family UBA660; genus CAVCAD01. The sequence continues at coordinate 176 of CAVCAD010000004.1, read as the reverse complement.
TTTAGATTTCTTTAATCCATTAAATTTTATAATAGATTATAGAGTAAGAGATATATCAGAATATATTAAATCAATATTTTTTAATACTTTAGATGAAGAAAGAATTTTAAATATAATTAATAAATTAAATATTAATAAAGATGAAGCATCTATAATTTTTAGTAGATTATTATATC
>CAVCAD010000003.1:0-2913 GCA_963600145.1 Bacteroidaceae bacterium | reverse complement strand
ATTAGATCAATATATATTTAAAGACAATAGGAAATTAAAAGACTTAGATGAGAAATATAGTCATTCTATAGAAATGTTAAAAAATAAATTGAATAGTGAGAACTATTCAGAAGCATTAAAAATATTAAATGATATAATTAAGCAAATAAGTGATGAAGAAATAAAAAAATTCTAGTAAATTATATTAATGTTTGTTGTACTGGAGTTTTTTTTACAGAACATTTTTTATAAAATTCATCAAAAGTAATATTTCCAGCCATTAGTTCTTCATATGGGGAACTTGGTTTAATATTATTTTCAAGCTCTAAAATCATATCTCCTTCGCCTGCTTTTAATACTGGAAGATTTCCTATTGCTTGTTGAACTGTAATGGGATTTGGTAAAGTAGAATCTTTTTCAGAGAATAATGGGCTTGGTTCTCTAATTTTAATTTTTTTAACAGATCCTATGATAAATACTCTTTTTCTTCTTTGAGGAACACCAAATTCATCAGCATTTAATTTTAAAGGTTCTGATACATAATACCCAATTTCTTCAAAACTTTGTTTAATTTCGTTAATAACTGCTCCTTTTTGCATAGACAAGATTCCAGGAACGTTTTCCATTACAAACATTTCAGGATTGATTTGATCTACACAGTCTACGAAATATCTAAATAATTGATTTCTTTCATCATCGGGATCCCTACATCCAGCAGTAGAAAAACCTTGACAAGGTGGACCACCTACAATTGCACCAACATCAGATATGTCTTTAATAGAAATTAATTTATCTCTATTTTCTTTTTCTGTAATATCTCCAAGAACCAAAAAGTCTTCATTGTTGATTGTACTGTGATTATATTTAAAAGTGTTAAAAAAATGTTTTACCATTTCAATAGACCCTAATAATTCATAATTTTCTATTTTAAAACCTTCAGACAAACCACCAGCACCACAAAACAAATCAAGATAATTTTTATTTTTTAAATTAGGTTTAATTAACTCTGCAATAACTCGACCTAAAAGAGGAGGTACTGCATTTCCTATTTGTTTATAGATGGATGTTTTTGGACCACAAAAGAAAAATGAATCTTTGAATGATTGTAAACGCGCTCCTTCTCTTAAACTAATAAGTCTATCTTGTACTGGATGAATATAACAACCATTACCCAACCTATTAAAATAGGTAGAGATTGTATAACTAGGTTTATTTCTCCTTAAACGACCATAATATGTTGTTCTTCCACCACTTTTTCTTATCTGCTCCAATCTTTTTGATGGTACTGATTCAGGAATATTTTTCCAATTTCCTCCTTCTGGAATATGTTCTACCATTTGCCATTCTAAATCACTAAAACCAGGAGCTAAATGATTATAAATTTTTATATTTTCACCCCAATTATTTTTAATCTCTTCACTATCAAAAAAATCATTTAATATATATATTGTTTCTTTCAAATTTAAACCAAATAATTTACATATAATAATATTAATTTCTAATTCTGATTTATTTTCTAAGTTAGGAATTTTTTCTAAGTCAATTATAGGTAATTCGTCTAATTCATAGTTGTTTATATGATTATTACTACTTGTAATTTTAAATCTCCAATTTAAAATATAAGAATTTAAAATATAGTTTAATTTATTCAACTGGTTAGAAATATTTAATTTATTACATAATTCTTCATTAAAGTAGATATAATTACAAGAATTACCAATAATATCATTAGATTTAGATTTGACAAACTGTAATCGTTTGACTTTATCTATATTGGAAATTTGATGACAAATGAGCCTCTCTTTTCCAAAATCATTATTTTTATATTCTTTAGATTTATGATTTATAAAATCTTCAATGATGACATATTCAGTATCTTCATTAATATCCTCTATTTTATTTATCATATTTCCTCTAACTAATCTCCAACCAGTATTTAACTCTGTAATGTATTTTTTATGTAATGATAAATCTAATTCTCCTCTTTTATTACGAATAATCTCATAATCTTTTATCTTTTTAAAATTAGAAAGTTTTTCTAGAATTTTCCAACCAATCTCATTAATATATGCTATTTCTAAATTATCTCCAAAAATATCTTTGATTAATTTTAAAGATATTTCAAATGATTCATTATTGATAGTGATATCAATTTCATCAGTCACTCCATTTTTATTTAAATGAAAAATCACTGTTGATTGTGAAACATTATCAAACAAGCTAGCTGATTCTGGGAAATATTCGACACTTCTTAATTTATGATTTAGTAAAATCCATTTTCTGAGTTTTTTTGAACTTAAATCACCAAATAAAGTAGATGGGCAAATAATTCCTATTTCTGCATCATCATCAGAAATATTAATCATACGTTCTATGGATAATTTGTAATAGTTTAACATACCTTCAATAGCATAGACATATAAACCAGAGTTTCTAAAGTATTCAATTTCTTGGTTAACTTTAACTTTTAAAGATTGATAATAATCATTTAAATATTTATTTTTACCTTTTTTATTTATTTTCAATAAGAAATATGGGGGATTTGATAAAATAACATTAAATTTATTATTTTTTAGATTAATAAAATCATTATTAAAATCAACAGCTTCTTTATCCTCATGTACTAATGTGGATTCATCCAACAACATATTTTTACACAAAACATTTTGAGAAATATTTTTAAGATCAACTATAGATGAATCTTTTAATTTATTAAATACTTTAATTTTAAGAATGTCAATAGCGACTGCATCAATATCAATCCCATATAAATTTTTAGAAACAACATCATGTCCATCTAAATTTAAGGTATTTACTAAATATTCAAAAGCAGATAAATAAAAACGACCAGTACCACAACCAAAATCAATAATACGCAAATCTTCTTTATTTAAATTTTTATTTAATTGATTTTTAATTGTATTGATTGTAATC
>CAVCAD010000002.1:0-2855 GCA_963600145.1 Bacteroidaceae bacterium | reverse complement strand
TAAAATATGTTAAAAAAACAATAAAAATTTAACACGTTTCTTGCATATGTTAAAAAAACAGTGTAATATTATATATGAGGAGATGATAATATGAAGTTATTACCATTTAATGATTTTGATTTAAAAACACCAAGAATTCTTGAAGTATTAAATGATGCATCTAGATCACTAGCAGAATTAAAAGGATTTGCTAATTCAATTCCTAATCAACATATTTTAATAAATGCTATTACAATAAATGAAGCTAAAGATAGTAGTGCAATTGAAAATATAGTTACTACTTATGATAGTATTTATAAAGTTTTAACAGAAAGTGGATATAAAAATGAATCTGCTAAAGAAGTTGTTAATTATAGAAGTGCTATTTGGCATGGATATGAAATAATACAAAAAAAAGAATTTATTTCAACAAATGTCTTAGTAGAATTACAATCTATGATTGAACCTAATAAAACTGGTGTAAGAAAGAATCCTGGAACAAAATTAGTAAATAGTAAAACCGGTGAAACAATTTATATTCCACCACAAAATGAAAGCGAAATAAGAGATTTACTTAAAAATTTAGAGGATTATATTAATAATAATGAAGATGATATTGATCCATTAATTAAAATGTCTTTAATTCATTATCAATTTGAAACTATCCATCCGTTTTATGATGGAAACGGTAGAACAGGAAGAATATTAAATGTTTTATATTTAGTTTTAAATGGTTTATTAGATAGTCCAATTCTTTATTTGAGTAATTATATTAACAAGAATAAAGATAAATATTATAAATTATTTACTGAGTTTAGAGAAAAAGATAATTATGAAGATTGGATTATTTATATTTTAAAAGGTATAGAAGAAACTTCTAAAAATACTATTGAATTAATTAAGCAAATTCAAAGTGAAATGGAATCATTTAAAGAAGAATTTATGACTAAATTACCAAAAATATATTCTGATGAATTATTGGATTCATTATTCTATGAAGTATATACTAGAATCAACTATATTGAGGATAGATGTGGTGTAACAAGGCAAACAGCTGCTACATATTTAAATAGCTTAGTTGATGCTGGGTTACTAGAATACGAAAAAGTAGGTAGAGAAAGTATTTATAAGAATATTAGATTAATAAATTTGCTTAGCAAATTTTAATAACTAATTTATTCCAATTTCCTTATTGACAACAGGAACCAAGTAAAAATTATTTTATTTCTGCAATACAATTAAATATTGTATTGCAGTTGCACAAGCATTAATAATTTTTACTACCTATTGATCAATAAGTTCTCTCGGCATAAAATGAATAAATAATAAAAAGATTACTTTAATTAACAATACAAAGTAATCTTTTTTGTTTAAATAAATTATTTAATTATTTTATCCATTTGAGAAGTTTTCTTATCAATTATTTTTAATGAATATTTTTTATCTAATATTTTATCTAATTTTTTATAATTAAATCCATTATTTATAGAAACATCATTAAATATATTTAATGCAGAATTTATTTGATTTTTTAATGGACATTCCCATAATGCACTAAGTTCATATCCTTTAGCAAGATAAAATGCTACATAATCATATATAATATTATTAATATATTTATCAATTTCATTATCAAATGGAATAACTATATTTTCAAACTCTTCGTCAGTAACATCTTCAAGGTTATTTTTTCTTATCATTAATCCTCCTAAATTATAAAAATGGCATTTCGATGTTAGCTTCAATATGAAATAATATTTTTACATAAAAATTGTTTTCAACCACCAGCCAACCATCAATTTTATTAAATTTTTGTCATTTTTAATAAATTTTTTTAAACTATTACCTTATAAAATGCCTTATTTTATGGGCTTTTCTAATTTCTAAAATGTATAACATAAAGGCCCCCTGAAGAGACCGAAGGGCCTCATTTTTGTTTATTTTAAAGGATTTGAAGCCCGTTAAACTATTTTAGGTACTAAGCTTGGTACGTAAATTTAAAAAAACACATAAAAATTGATGAATTTAGTGTATTGGAAATCTATTTCCAATTCTTTTTAATATTATTTGACAAAACTAATGATAAATGTTATAATTTCATTAGATTTGTCAAGGAGGAATATTTATGGAAATGATAACAATTAAGGAATTTAAAGATCAAAGTAATATTAAAATTATAGAATCTATTATGAAAATGAATAATGGATATGTTACTTCAAAAGAACTATCTAATCTTGGAATTCATAGAATGTATCTTAATATTATGAAAAAAAAAGGTATGATAGAAAAAGTTGGTAATGGTATTTATATTGATTCAAGTAAAATAGAAGATAGCTATTTTGTTTTTGGATTAGAACTTCCTAATATTATATATTCACATATGACAGCACTTTATTTTCATGGACTTTCTATTAAAGCTCCAAATGATAAATACGATATAACTGTCCCTAATAATTATTTTAATTATAAAATAAAAAATCATAATGTTTTTTATGTTAATAGAGATATTTATGAACTAGGACTAATTCAAATTGATACTCCAATGGGTAATAAAGTAAAAGCATATGATATGGAAAGATGCATATGTGATATTATTAGATCTAAAAATAGAATGGATTCAGAACATGTTAAGCATAGCGTTAGAGAATATGTTAAAAGAAAAGATAATGATCTAATTAAACTATCAAAATATGCTGAAAAACTCGGTATCAAAAAAGAAGTAATGGATTATGTGGAGGTATTTTATGAATAGTATGCAATTAAAAGATAAACTAAGAAATATTTCTAAAGAAAAGAATGTTGATTTTAATACATTACTTAGACTTTATATGTATGATAGATTTGTTGAAAGATTATCAAAAAGCAAATATAGAGAA
>CAVCAD010000001.1:0-5902 GCA_963600145.1 Bacteroidaceae bacterium | reverse complement strand
GTATAATGAAATATTAATTAATAAAGTTAAAGAAGAACACTTAAATAAAATAATAAAATTAAGTAAAGAATATGAAAATTTATTAAATAATATACAACAAATTTTTAAAAAGAAATATAATCTTCCTATAATAGACTGGCTTATTTAATAATTTACTTATTCTATAATAAATGATACAATTTATTATAGAAAGTTGGTAAAAAGGGTATGAAAATACTATGTGTAAATGCAGGTAGTTCTTCTGTTAAATTTAGTTTATATGAAATGCCAAATGAAAAACTTATATGTTTTTCAAAATTTGAAAATATTTCTCTTAAAACAAGTGAATACTTTTTTAAATTTGAAAATTTAAATATAAATAAAAGTATAAATATTAATTCACATGAATATGCTGTTAAAATATTTATTGATTTACTTATTAAATATAATGTTATTAATAATATACAAGAAATTAAATATATAGGACATAGAGTAGTTCATGGAGGAAATTTATATTCTAAAAGTCAAATAGTAAATAAAAAAGATGTAAAAAGATTAGAAAAATTTAATTATTTAGCTCCATTACATAATCCTAAAAATATTGAATGTATTAAAATATTTATGAAATTAAATCCTAATTCCAAGAATGTTATTTTAGTAGATACTGACTTTCATAGTACAATTAAAGAAGAAATGTTTATGTATCCAGTTCCTTATGAATGGTATAAAAAATATCATGTAAGAAAATATGGATTTCATGGGTTAAACTATAGATATGTAGTTTTAAGAATGAAAAAAATACTAGGAAATAAAAATAAAATGATAGTTGCTCATCTTGGTAGTGGTGCTAGTTTGTGTGCTATTAAAAATGGTAAAAGTATAGATACATCTATGGGATTAAGTCCATTAGATGGTATTATGATGGGTACTAGAACAGGGAATATTGATGCTAGAATTATATCACATGTAGTTAAAGTATCTAAAAAATCATATATTGAAGTTATAAATGCTTTAAATAATAAATCAGGATTAGAGGGTATTAGTGGAATCTCTAGTGATATGAGAGAAATAGAAAAGAAATATAAAAAGAAAGACAAAAGGTGTGTTTTAGCTGTTAATATGTATGTTCAAAAAATAGTTAATTATATTTCTATGTATAATACACTTTTAGAAAATACAGATGCTTTAATATTTACTGCTGGTATTGGTGAAAGATTTCCTTTTATTAGGAAGCTTATTATAAATAAATTAAAATGTTTAGGATTTGATATAGATGATTCTAAAAATAATAATGTTAATAAAGATATTGCTTTAATATCTTCAAAGAATTCTAAAGTAAAAATATATGTAGTAAAAGCAAATGAAGAAATTATAATAGCAAAAGATACTTATAATTTAGTTAAAATAGATAGGATGATATAAATGAATTTAAAACAAATATATAAAAAAATTTATAAACAAATACAAAAATATGAGATTATATATATAGTTAGACATATAGGACCAGACCCTGATGCAATAACAAGTCAAATGGCTTTAAAAGAATCTATAAAATTAACATTTCCAAAGAAGAAAGTTTATGCTTTAGGTGCTCAAGTAAATAAATTTAAGTATTTAGGTAAAATAGATAAAGTAGATAAAATAGATTATGATAATTCTCTTTTAATTACTGTTGATGTTCCAGATAAAGTAAGGGTAGATGTTATTAATTTTGATAAATTTAAACATATTATTAAAATAGATCATCACCCATTTATAGAATCATTTTCTGACTTAGAAGCAATAGCTATTTGCACTAGTGCAGCTGAAATGATATATTCATTAATACTAAATACAAAATTGAAAATGAATAGAGAGATAGCAAGTTTAATATTTTTAGGAATTGTATCTGATTCTTATAGATTTATGTTTTCACCAACTAATGCTTCTACTTTTTATCTTGTTTACGAACTTGTTAACAGATTTGAATTAGATATACAAGAACTTTACAGTAAACTATATAAAAAACCACTTAGTGAAATAAGATTACATGGTTTCATATCTGAAAATTTAAAAGTAAATAAGAATGGTTTTGCTCATATATTTTTAGATCAAGATTTAGTTTCTTCTCTTGGAGCAGATATTTCTTCAGCATCAAATATGATAAATGATTTTAATAATGTAGATGAAATTTTAGTATGGGTATTTGTTTCTTGGGATGAAAAAGCAGGATTATATAAATTAAATATAAGAAGTAGAGGTCCAGTAATAAATGAAATCGCAGGACACTATGGTGGAGGCGGTCATAAATATGCTAGTGGTGCTAGAATTAAAGAAAAAGAAAATGTTGATAAACTTTTAGAAGAATTAAATAATTTATGTGATAAATATAAGGAAAGTGAAAAATAAAATGGATGAAAAAGTAATAAATAATATAAAAACATTATCTCTTGATATGATAGAAAATGCAAATAGTGGGCATCCTGGTATTTGCCTTGGAGCAGCACCTATTTTATATACACTTTATAAAAATCATTTAAATGTTAATATAAATGATACTAATTGGATTAACAGAGATAGATTTATTTTATCAGCTGGTCATGGTAGTGCTTTACTTTATTCAATTTTATATATGAGTGGTTTTAAAATAAATGAACAAGATTTAGCATCTTTTAGAAAATGTAATTCAATTTTAACAGGACATCCAGAATTAAATAAAAATATTGGTATTGAAACTACTACAGGACCATTAGGAGAAGGTATTACAAATGCTATTGGTATGGCTATAGGAGAAAAATACTTAGAAAATAATATATCAAAAAAACTTTTTAATTATAAAATATATTGTTTAGTTGGTGATGGAGATTTAATGGAAGGAATTAGCTATGAGGCTATGTCTCTTGCTGGTTCATTAAAACTTAATAATTTAATAGTACTTTATGATTCAAATGATATATCTTTAGATGGAAGTACAAAATCTGTTTTTGATGAGGATGTAATACAAAGATTTTCAGCAAGTGGTTGGTTTGTTCAAAAAGTAAATAAAATTAATGATATATTAGCAATAAATAAAGCAATTGAACTTGCTAAAAAAGAAAAAAATAGACCTTCCTTTATACAAATTAAAACAGTTATTGGATTTGATACTATAAATGCTGGTAGTAATAAAGTTCATGGTAAACCTATAGTAAAAGAAGAAATAAATAAATTAAAAGAAAAATATAATTTAAAATTAAAACAATTTTATGTTTCAAGAGAAAATAAATTATATTTAAAAAATTCAATTTATTCAAGAGTAAAACCAATATATGATAATTGGCAAAAAAATTATAAAAACATATCTGAAAAAGAAAAAAAGATAATAAAAGTATTTGAAGAAAATAATTTCAAATTAGATATAAATAAATTAAATATAGATTTTCTAAGTTATAATGAAATGGAACTTAGAAATGTAAATGAATTAATAATGACAAAAATTTCTGAAGTATTACCTAATATGATATCTTCAAGTGCAGATTTATTTTCTTCATGTAAAACTTATTTACAAAATCAAGGAAATTTTAATTTGAATTTAGGTAGAAATATTTATTATGGTGTAAGAGAAGGATTAATGGCTGGTGCTTCTAATGGTTTAGCACTTTCTAATTTTCTTCCAGTAACATCAACATTTTTAACATTTAGTGATTACATGAAACCTGGTATAAGATTATCTGCTCTTATGAATTTACCAGTTACATATGTATTTACACATGATTCTATAACAATTGGTGAAGATGGACCAACACATGAACCTATTGAACAATTAGCATCTTTAAGAAGTATACCAAATTTAACTGTATATAGACCTTGTGATGCTAAAGAACTTTATGGAGCATGGGAAAATATTATAAATAAAAAATCTCCATCATGCTTAATTGTATCAAAAGATAAATTACCAGTACTAGAAAATAGTAATATAAAATCTGTTTCAAAAGGTGGATATATTATTAAAAAAGAAGAAAATAAACTTAAAATAGTACTTGTATCTAGTGGTAGTGATATACATACTGCTTTACTACTAGCAAGTAAACTAGAAAAAAATAATTATGGAACTAGAGTAGTAAGTATGCCTTCTATTAATTTATTTATTAAAGAAAAAAATGACTATATAGAAAGTATAATACCTAAAAATACTAAAGTATTTACATTAGAAGCAAGTAATGATTATATGTTTTCATCTTTAGCAACTAAAAAAGAATATGTATTAAATATAAATAATTTTGGTTATTCAGCTAGTAGGATAGATGTACTTAAGAAAATGAAATTTGATGAAGATAAACTTTATAAAAAAATCTTGAAAAATTTAGAATAAATATTAAAATAATTATTAAATTGGAGGAATTATGAAAAAAGTCTTAACAGGTTTTCAACCAACAGGTGTAATAACACTAGGAAATTATGTAGGTGCGATTAAACAAATGATAAAATATCAAGATATATATGATTCTTATATTTTTGTCGCAGATTTACATGCGATCACTATGCCATTTAATAAAGAAACTCTATATGAAAATACTAGAAGCTTAATTGCACTCTTTTTAGCATGTGGTATTGATAAAAATAAAAACAAGATTTATATTCAATCTCAAAATGAATATATAACAAATATATCTTGGCTTTTAGAATGTTCAAGTTATTATGGTGAACTTTCTAGAATGATTCAATTTAAAGAAAAAAGTAAAAAGAATGACAACTTTACAGTAGGACTTTTAACATACCCAGTTTTAATGGCTTCTGATATTTTAGCTTTTGATGCAGATTTAGTTCCTGTTGGAATAGATCAAAAACAGCATGTTGAACTTACTAGAGATATAGCAATTAGATTTAATAAAATGTATGGTGAAACATTTAAAGTACCTGATGTTTTAATAACTCAAACTGGAACAAAAATTATGGATTTAATAGACCCTACTAAAAAAATGAGTAAATCTAGTGAAAATCAAAAAGGAGTAATAAAACTTCTTGATGATATAGAGCTTGTAAGAAAGAAAATTATGTCTGCGACTACTGATAGTGAAATGAAAGTTATATATGATATTCAAAATAAACCTGGAATATCTAATTTAATTAACATTTATGCATCATTTACTAACAAAACTATAAAGGAAATAGAAGAAGAATTTAAAGATAAGAATTATGGCTATTTTAAAACTAAAGTCGCAGATGTTGTTTGTGATTTTATAAAAGATATACAAGAAAAATATTATAATTTAATTGATAGCCAAGTATTAGATGAAATTATAGAAGAAGGAAGGATTATTTCAAGAAAAGAATCTAAAGCAAAACTTGAATTAATGAGAAAAAACATGGGATTTGATATAAATTAACAATTATGATATAATATCAAACTTATGAAGAAAGAAGTATGTTTAAATTTTTTAAATTATTTTTGTAATACCCCAAAGCTACAAAAGAAGTTTTTGGATTTTGAAAATAATAAGGATATATTTTTTAAATTTTCTAAAGAAAAATATCATGATATTTTTATAAATTATTATGCTAGTTTATTAGAAGATGAAATTTATTATATAGTATCTTGTGATGATAAAGATGAAAAAAATAATATGTATTTAAAATTTATGTCTAACTTATTATTTTTTTATAATAATATGATTCTTTCTTATTCAAATAATTTATCATATTATTATAATAATGAACTTATTAATAGTCTTATATCTATAATAAGTAGTAATAATAATTTATCTGAGTATGCTATTAAGATTAAAGATGAATTATATGAAATAATTAATGTAAGAATTTCTCATATGAAAAATAATTTAATTAATAAGTATAAAGAATATAGTAATAAAGATTTATCTTATGAAGAATTACTTGAATTTAGTAAAATATATATAAGTAATTTTGATGATAATAATTATTCAAATAAGTTAATTAATACTATTAT